>PWPR01000070.1 GCA_003557085.1 Clostridia bacterium
ATGCAAGACAAAACAAAAAAAACAGCTACTTGGCAAGAGGTAGTAGAAGAATTACTACAAAAAGGGCAAGATAAAGGTAGCTTAACATATGAAGAGATATCAGAAGCATTACAATATATTGATTTAACAGTTGAACAGATAGAGTTATTGTATGAAACTTTTTCAGAGATGAATATTGAATTATTAGATGATGATGAATCTGATAAGAGTGATTCTGATAAAGACGATAAAGATGAAAAGGATACAGAGGATTATTTGTCTAAAATAAAAACTAATGATCCTGTTAGAATGTACCTAAAAGAGATAGGTCGTGTTTCTTTATTAAGTGCTGAAGAGGAAGTTTCTCTTGCTAAACGTATGGAAGCAGGAGATCCTGCAGCTAAAAGAAAGCTGGTAGAAGCCAACTTAAGGTTAGTAGTAAGTATTGCAAAGAGGTATGTTGGCAGAGGTATGTTGTTTCTTGACTTGATTCAAGAAGGTAATTTAGGGCTTATGAAGGCGGTAGAGAAATTTGATTATACCAAAGGGTATAAGTTTAGTACTTATGCAACCTGGTGGATTAGGCAAGCTATTACAAGAGCGATAGCAGATCAAGCAAGAACAATAAGAGTTCCTGTCCACATGGTGGAAACAATTAATAAGTTGATTCGGATTTCAAGACAGTTATTGCAAGAATTAGGAAGAGACCCTACTCCAGAAGAAATTGGAGAAAAAATGGGAATCTCAGAAGAAAAAGTCAATCAAATATTGAAAATAGCTCAAGAACCAGTATCCCTAGAGATACCAATTGGTGAAGAAGAAGATTCACATTTAGGAGATTTCATTCCTGATGAAGATGCTATTGCACCTGCAGATGCAGCTGCTTATGAGTTGCTAAAAGACCAATTAGAAGAAGTATTACACACCCTAACAGATAGAGAGCAAAGGGTTTTAAAATTAAGGTTTGGTCTTGAAGACGGTCGAAGTAGGACATTAGAAGAAGTAGGAAAACAGTTTGGTGTAACGCGAGAGAGAATTAGACAAATAGAGGCCAAGGCATTAAGAAAACTAAGGCATCCAAGTAGAAGTAAGCAACTAAAAGATTTTCTAGAGTAAATTCTATTGACAAGATCTTTTTCATAAGATAATATTCATGAGAATAGAAAATTAAATCCTTTTAAGTCAATCCAGAGAGATTGAAAAGGGATAAGTATGTGATTTTTCACGCTACCCTTGTTTATATCTGGCAGGGGTATTTTTATTATAGGGGGAGATAAAATGAAACAAGCTAGATTGGTCCTTGAAGATGGAACTATATTTTATGGTGATAGCTTTGGGTTTAGAGGCGAGTCTTTAGGAGAAGTGGTATTTAGTACGGGAATGACAGGATATCAAGAGATGATTACAGATCCTTCTTTTAGAGGACAAATCGTTACATTAACTTATCCGCTTATAGGAAACTATGGGAGCATACTTAACGATATAGAGTCAGAGAATCCTCACATAAAAGGGTTAATTGTCAAAGAAATATGTCACGAATTTAGCAATTTCAGAGCGGACTTTAGTCTAGCAGAATATCTCCAAAGGAATGAGATAGTAGCTATTTCAGGTATTGACACAAGGGCTTTAACTATTAAGATTCGAGAGAATGGCTCAATGAAAGGTTTGATTACTATAAGTGACTTGCCTAATAGTGAGCTAATAAAAAGAGTAGAAGAGTATAATTTTAGCACTAGTAATCTAGTGAATGAAGTTACAGCTCAATCCACGTATGTCCAAGGTCAGGGAAGTATTAAGATTGGTCTAATTGATTGTGGAACCAAAAGAAGCATAATAAGAAATCTGGTAAAACGCAACTGTCAAGTGGTTGTATTTCCTGCTCATGCTAAATTAGCAGAAGTGATTAGTTATGACTTAGATGCCCTAGTCTTCTCTAATGGACCAGGAGACCCTCAAGATATTCCTCATGTAGTTGAGTTAGCTAAAAATCTAGCTGGAAAACTGCCAATGTATGGAATCTGTTTAGGACATCAAATATTAGCATTAGCATTTGGCGCTAAAACTTATAAAATGAAGTTTGGGCATAGGGGTGGAAATCATCCTGTTAAAGATCTAGCAACAGGGAAAATATATATCACTGCACAAAACCATGGTTACGCAGTTGATAAAGATTCTATTAAAGATACAGACCTTGAAATTACTTATACTAATTTGACAGATGGCACTGTTGAGGGGATCAAACATAAAAAGCACCTAGTTACTTCGATACAGTTTCATCCAGAGGCATCTCCTGGACCAACTGATGCCCAGTATATTTTTGACCAGTTTATAAACATGATAGCAAAGAGGGGTTAAATTATGCCAAAATTTGAAGATATTAAGAAAGTACTTGTTATAGGATCTGGGCCAATAATTATTGGACAAGCAGCAGAGTTTGACTATGCAGGAAGTCAAGCATGTAGAGCTCTAAAAGAAGAAGGAATAGAAGTAGTTCTTGTTAATAGTAACCCAGCTACAATTATGACTGATAAAGAAATGGCTGATCGAAC
>PWPR01000108.1 GCA_003557085.1 Clostridia bacterium
AATGTAACGCTCAAATTGTTATATTTAAAGTCATTAGTGTTAGATTTTCCTTTTCATTGAGCCGATTTCACATCACTTAAAAACTTCTCTTAGAATACCAGTAATTTCATCAAACTGAATACCTTCTGCATATGGAAACTTCTGCACATATGATTTCCAGATTATCTTAAGATCTTCACTTTCCTCTATATCTTTTAAGTACTTCTCACTATACTCCAAATAGATTAATGTGTTTCTTTCTTCAGCTTTCTTTCGAATTGCATTTCTTAGACTTTCTAAATCAATATCATTTCTTCGAGGTGTTAGAAGAATATAAACATCATAATAATCCCTAGCTCTTGTATTTGCCACATTCCGCGTCAAAATAGACTCAATCTTTTCTGCAAGAATTGTATTTAAATTATACGCTTTTATTGAAATATAACGTTCTTCAAACATGAGCCTAAAAGAATATTCAACTTCTCTCGGTATGATTACATCTCCAGTAGTGATGTCAATCTTCATATTGACTCTGATTGTAAAGAACTGGGCTTCTACAGAGACTCTAAAATCATCATAATCACTTGCATCGTGAATGCTTTTGATATTCTTAAGTTTAAATGCTACATTGTCATCAAGCTCAATCGATAGGATTTCATTCAATATTTCTTCTATGGTCTCTCTATTGACAGGAATCCCTTTAATTGTTGTATCCATGTCCATAGTGCTTCTCATATTTATACCAACCATAGCTGCAATCAAGAATCCACCTTTGAGGATAAAATTGTCTTGTACTTTGAGATCGAAATTCTTTCTAGAAGCCTTTCCATCATAAAATTCTGAAGCACAGTATTCGCTATCAAATTATTATCTTTAGCCACATTGTTAATCCAGTCTTTTAATTGTCTAGGACTATCAATTTTCATGTCAACACCTCCATGTATTTTCGAATCAAATCTTTGATATTAAAAACATCGGCATATTTAAGTAGTTTAGAATAATCTGCTCCGGGAGTTTTCAAATATCTTTTAACTGCTTCATTCACTAAATCAGTATCTAGCTGATCTTTCTTTTTTAAGCAGTCACAAATGGTTCTTTCTTTATCGTATACATAGATTTGATGTCCAAATGGGGTCTCCATGATAATCCTCCCAACCGTATGAAGCTTCTCCGCAATATAAAAGAACTTGTATTTTTCTTTCTCTTTAAGGAGCCTAGTATTGTATCCTGATGGAATTGTCAGCATTAATTGGAAAGGTGTCCTATCTGTTAAATCGTGGAAATATAATGCTGTCTCGTGAGAAAAGATACCTTTTTTACATCTGTACAGTGTTAAAAAGTACTCATCTTCCATCTGATCAGGGTCCATATATAACCCTTGCTGAAGTTTTTCAATTTCACCAGCCTGATACATGCGTTGTAGAGTTTTATAAGCCACACCAGCTTCTTTAGCTTCACCTGATGTCAAAATACCTTTGTTGTCTTGCAATAGTTTAGTCACTAAATCCTTTTGAGTCATCAAATCACCTCCTCATTTGTCATATTTGTTCGTAAATATTTATTCTGTACGCGCTGAAGTGACACCTATAACCACGCTGGAGCTACATCATCACCCTCTGTGTCAGACTAGTTGTCGCGTAGATGATAAAATAAAACGAAGGAGAAGTCTTCATGGCAAAGAAAACCACATACACAAAAAACTACAAGAAAAGAGTAATGAGCAGATTACAAGCACTCAACAGTGAAGCAGTTTCTGCTGTATCAGCAGAAACAGGGATACCTAAGAGCACTCTATACACATGTTGTAAACACAGGAGTTGAATTATACAATCATAACTGAAATAATCAAAAATAGTTCCTTAATTTCTTTTAATGAAATGTTACACTAAGATTATTACAACGATAATTTATGATACACTCAAAATACTATTAAGTAGTTTTTAATATTACATCAACACTTTATGTTTAGATTTATTGTATTGATATATAATTTAAAGTATCATAAAATCAGACAAAATGTAAAATTGACTTATAGGAGGTTAAACAATGAGAATCTTATCGACGAAAAAATGGCACAAACTGTAAAAAACTTAGAGAGGATAAAGGTTGTTCAAAGAAAAATCTTAGTGATTTAACTGGTATAAACATAGTTATGATAAGTAGAATTGAAAGAGAAGATTATATTTCATCAATAATACAATTTGAAGCTTTATTTAACACTTTGGGTTTTGACCCAAGCGAAATGTTAGTAGAAAAAGAAAACACTACCACATTTTTGCTTTGGGACTGTCAGATGAGACCCTCTGTCTAACAATTTTTTCACAGCACTCAGAAACCCTATATCTTACTATTATTGATGCTGTATTTTTATACTGTCATAACCACAATTCGACAACTAACGTGAAATCCCTCGAAGATTCCTTGCCCCTAATTGTATTAGCATGATTCTTATAGAGAGCTTTAGACTGGATGCACACTAATCAGTAAAGTCAACTAGTTTTTTTAACAATACATGCACAGAAGTTCCTAGCTTTGCTTTCAATA
>PWPR01000082.1 GCA_003557085.1 Clostridia bacterium
AAGTCTTAGCATAATCCCATAAGGCTTCAGAACCTTTTGCAATTTTTTGATTTACACTTAAAATTTGCTTTGAACTGATATTATGTTTTCTCCAAGCTTCACCTTGGGAATAATAATTTTGCATAATAGGTCCAAGTCTATCTATTGCAGCTGCAAACTTTGCTTCAGCTGTTTGCTCAGCTTCAAACTCTAGCCAAGTTTCCATAAAATGCTTTTTGATATCTTCTGGAAGCATACCAAAAATTCTCTTTGCTGCTTTTAGCTCTTTTTCTTCTTTTTCTTCTTTAGCATCTGTATAAACTATATAATCACCCGCATCAATCTCTACAATATCATGGATTAGTACCATAGTTATTACTTTGTGCAAATCTACTTCTTCATTGGCATATTGATACAGTGTAAGTGCCATCAATCCAAGATGCCAAGAATGTTCTGCATCATTTTCGTATCTAGATTGATCATAAAGCTTAGTTCTTCTAAAAATATTTTTCACTTTATCGATTTCAATTAGAAAATCCATTATTTTCTTTAGTTCTTGATCCAATTTTACCACCTCTTTACTATTATAGCAGAGCAGCAGGAATAAGGTGAAAACTTTAATACTTATAGCTGGGTTTTTATATCTTGCTATGATAAAATTGAAATGCTGGTGATTGTTTAAAAATTGCATTAAGGAGATAAATAATGAATCTAGATGTGCTTAAAACACTTATAACTGTAATAGAAAGAGGTAGTATCACAGCTGCTGCAAGGCAATTAGGTATTAGCCAGCCAGCAGTTAGTATGCAAATAGCATCACTTGAAGAGGATTTTGGCACAAAATTGCTAAAGAGAACAGCTTACGGAGTCGAACTAACAGAAGCAGGTAAGCAGGTATTATTGTTTTCAGAAAAGGTTCATAGCTTGCTAAGTGAGACAAAAGAATCTGTTGCTAATTCTGAAGGAGTAATCAGAGGATCAATAAATATAGCAGCAAGCAATATTCCTGGTATGTTTATTCTGCCTAAATTAGTCAATGATTTTAGAAGGCTTTATCCTCAAGTTAATATTGATTTAGAGATTATGAATTCAAGAAGGGCTATTGATATGCTAATCTCAGGCGATGTACATATCGCAGCAATTGGTGAAGATGTAGCTAATGAGCGAGTAGTTGCTCATAAACTGATTGATGACGAGGTAATCTTAATAGCACCAGCTAATTTTGAAACAGATAAGATTAAGAGCATAGTTGATATAATTAGTTACAAGGTTCCAGTTTTAAGAAGGAAAGAAGGATCTTCAACAAGGCATATTGTAGACAAGCTTATCAAAGAAGCAAATCTAAACATAGATAGTTTGAATGTTGTAGGCTTATTTAATAGTGTAATACCGCAAGTTAATGCAGTTGCTGAAGGCTTGGGATTAGCATTTGTTTCCAAACAAGCTATAAAAAAAGAACTTAGTTTAAACCAAATAAAACTTGTATTTTTAGAAGGCCTTCCCATAAAACGGAGATTGAACCTTGTTTTTAAAGACAAGCAATTTCGTAACAGAGTTGAAGAGGCTTTCTACCAAATGTATTTAGGTAATTTATCAGAAAAAGTTTAAATATTTACGTGACTTTAAACGTGTTTATTAGTAATATAACAAATGTGAGTAAACTCTTAACAATATAAGATTGAAGGAATATAGATGTTATTAACTGTAGATATTGGTAATTCTAATATTGTGATGGGCAATTTTTCAGGAGATGATTTAATAGAAACAATTAGAGTGGAAACTTTTGACTACAGTTCTTGGAAAAAGGCTATTAACAAGCTAAGTGGTTTTGAGAAGGCCTCTATAGTTTCTGTGGTGCCAGCTGTATTAGCTGATTTCATGAGTTATTTAGAGCAATTTATAGAAAAAGATAGTATTAGAATTATTAGTCCACTTATGAAAAATACAGGGGTGTATTTTGAAGAAAAAGGTGTGAACCCTGCAGAATTAGGAGCAGATTTGTTTGCAAATGCAGTCGCTAATTATCATTTATTTAAGAGGAAAGTTTTAAGTGTTGATTTAGGGACAGCTTCTAAGTTTTGTGTTATTGAAGAAGACGGCCTTTATATAGGTACAACTATTGTTCCTGGCATGAGGATAGCACTAGATGCTTTGTTGGAGAAAGCGCCACTGCTTCCACAAATACCTTTTGAGCCTACAGACAAAATTATTAATAATACAACTATACCATGCATGCAATCAGGTATATTTTTTGGGTACTGTGCTCTAGTCGATGGACTTATAAGAAAGATAAAAAAAGAGCAAGGAGACCTGTATGTTGTTTTAACAGGAGGAATTGGAGCAGTACTTTACGAGTATTTACAAGAAATAGATAAATATTTACCAAGTTTGACCTTGCAAGGTGCTAATATTTTGTATAGAATGTAGTTGCTAAATACAAAAGGATCAAAAAAAAATAAAGGCTGGACGAATCAAGTGGGAGAGACTTCTTTATTGAAGCGCCGAAGGAGCAATATTTAGGCAATACCAACCTAATTAGAAACTCTCAGGCAAAAGGACTATTTGATGACAGCCCTCTGGAGAGTTGCATTTAGGCAACACCGAAGGAGATAATCTCTCAGGTTAAAAGACAGGGTGGCATAGGTATATGCTATTTTGTCTTTTTTTTGATATAGGGGTGGTGAAGTGATAAAGATTATTAGCAATAATCCACTTGTTGAAAAAAACTATCAAGATGTAGAATTCATAGAGGGCTTATACCTAGAGGTTTTATACAAGGTCCGAGATATGATTCATCAAAACTACAAATTAGTTACTCATCCATTAGCGGGTTCAGTAAAACCAAATAGTAACCCTTATAGGACTGTCATAGTCAAATCTGCTACTAAGCTTGATAATAGCTCATTAATGGCAATTGAAAGTGCTATAGAGCTAACGAAGAAAATGCTAAGTGATAAGAGTTTGAGAGATTGGGAAGATAGCATTAAAGAAGATTTTCAATTAGTTGATAAATCTCTAATAGATAGTGCAATGCATAGTTTGAAAAATTATTAATAGGAGGAGCATGAGAATGTCAAAAGTTTATGATGTAGCAATTATCGGTGGAGGACCAGGTGGATTAACTTCTGCTTTATATGCATCAAGAGGTAAGTTAAGTACTGTTGTAATTGAAAAAGGTCAAGTAGGTGGTCAAGCGGCTACTACTGAAGAAATAGAAAACTGGCCAGGCACAGAGCATACAACAGGTCCACAATTGACAGAAAATATGCGTAAACATGCTGAAAAATTTGGCACTGAGTTTGTACGCGATGATGTACAAGGTTTAGAGGCAGATGGTTTTATCAAGACAATTAAAGGTCGTAATGCCGAGTATCAAGCTAAATCAGTAATTATTGCAACTGGTGCAGAACCAAGAGTCTTAGGAATTCCAGGAGAGAGAGAATTCAGAGGCAAAGGTGTATCTTACTGCGCTACATGTGATGCTGACTTCTTTGAAGAGCTAGACGTAGTAGTATTAGGTAATGGGGATGCAGCTATTGAAGAAGCTATGTTCTTAGCAAAGTTTGCTGAGACAGTTACAATAATTGTTATCCACGAAGAAGGTAAAGTAGATGCTACTCCTGTTGTTGCAGAGAAAGCTTTCAAGCATGACAAATTAAAATGGGTATGGAACTCAACTATCTCTGAGATTGGCGGAGATGGCATTGTAGAGTATGTAGATGTAAAAAATATCAATACTAATGAAGTTACCAGAATGGATACTCACGGTGTTTTCGTTTTTGTTGGAACAGTTCCAAGAACAAAAGCATTTGCAAACCTTATTAATGTTGATGATTATGGCTATGCAATTGTTGACCCACAAACATTAGAGTCCAATGTTGATGGAGTTTTTGTAGTAGGTGACTGCCGTCAGAAGCATTTAAGGCAAGTAGTAACTGCAGCAGGTGATGGAGCGACAGCAGCAGTATTAGCTGAGAAATATATCCATGAAGAAGAAGGTTTTATTGAAGATGTAGTAGATGTTGATAAGCCTGTAATCGTAGCATTCTGGAGCCCAACAAGCGAAGCAAGTATGGCTGCTATGCCAAAAATTGAAGCGGCAGTTAAAGAGCTAGGGGATGCTGTTAAACTTGTTAAAATTGACATGTATAGAAACAGTAGAATTTCTTCAAGATATGAAATTATAGAAGTACCAACTGTAACTGTATTTAATAAAGGTGAAGTAGTTGAGAAGCTTGTCGGGCTTGATGTAACTACCGAAGCCTTAGTTAATAAAGTCAAAGAACTAAACTAGAACAAATCTGGAGGGAGGACTAATGATGTTATCATTGGATCGTAAGAATTTTGATGCAGAAGTTTTAGAGTCACAAGGTTGGGTATTAGTTGACTATTGGAGTCCTAAATGTGAGCCTTGCAAAGAGCTAAAGCCACATGTAGAAAAGCTTGGTGAAAAATATGGCGAGAGTATGAAGTTTTGTGAGTTAGATATTACTAAGGCTCGTAGAGTAGCTATTGGACAAAAAGTTATGGGATTACCAGTTGTAGCTTTTTATTTTGATGGAGAGAAAAAAGCAGAATTAACAGGAGACATTACTCCAGAAGCAGTTGAAGAAAAAATCAACGAGCTGCTGGGTTAATTAACACAGAGAGTAATTAATGTGGAATACAGGAGGTGACAATTCATGCGTTTGGAATTAGGTTATATCCAAATTAACGATGTTAAGTTTGGAAATAAAACTGAAGTAGTAGACCATACGCTGTATGTCAACAAAGAAGAGCTTATCGCACATTTAAGCGATGACGATCGGTTGGCAAAAGTGGAAGTTGAGTTGGCTAAGCCTGGCGAATCAATAAGAATTATGCCAGTAAAAGATGTAATTGAGCCACGAGTTAAAGTTGAAGGTCCAGGTGGAATGTTCCCAGGATTTGTCAGCAATGAAGAGCAAGTAGGTTCAGGACGTACGCATGTACTAAAAGGTGCTGCAGTAGTTACAGCAGGAGAAGTTGTCGGTTTTCAAGAGGGAATTATTGACATGACAGGTCCTGGTGCAGACTACACACCATTTGCACACACAAACAATGTTGTTATTTTAGCAGATCCAGTAGAAGGACTAGCAAAACATCAACATGAAGCTGCTTTACGTATAATGGGACTTAAAGCTGCAACTTATTTGGGAGAAGTTGGACGAAATGTTGAGCCAGATGAAGTTGTAGATTATGAGGTTGCTCCATTATTTGAAAACGCAGCAAAATATCCAGACTTACCAAAAGTAGTATATGTATACATGTTACAAAGCCAAGGGCTATTACATGACACATACTACTATGGTATTGATGTTAAAGAAATGGTTCCTACAATTATGTATCCAACAGAAGCAATGGACGGAGCAATTGTGAGCGGAAACTGTGTATCAGCTTGTGATAAGAATACATCTTTCCATCATCAAAATAGCCCAGTTATTTACGATTTGCTAGAAAAGCATGGTAAAGAGATTTGTTTCTTAGGATGTATTGTGACAAACGAGAATGTAACATTAGCAGATAAAAACCGTTCATCTAACATGGTAGCAAAACTAGTAGAATTCTTAGGCCCAGATGGTGCAATTATCTCTGAAGAAGGATTTGGAAACCCAGATGCAGACCTAATAATGAACTGTAATAAAATTGAGAGTTTAGGTGTTAAAACTGTATTGTTGACAGATGAGTATGCTGGTAGAGATGGTGCATCTCAATCACTAGCTGACTCAAGTCCAAAAGCAGATGCAGTAGTAACAGCTGGTAACGCTAACGAAGTTATTGAACTACCGCCAATGGATAGATTAATTGGAAATTCTGCACCAGCAGATAAAATAGCAGGTGGTTTTGATGGAAGTTTAAGAGCAGACGGTAGTATCGAAGTAGAAATTCAAGCTATTACTGGTGCAACCAATGAGCTTGGATTCAATAAGATGACTGCAAGAGGATATTAATTAATATTTAAGGAGGATAATTATGGATTTCACAACAAAAAAGTATGCAATCCTTGGTGACCGTGATGGTATTCCAGGTGGAGCTATTGATGAATGTATTAAATCTATGGGAGCAGAAATAGTTTTCTCAACAACAGAATGTTTTGTCTGAACAGCCGCAGGTGCGATGGACTTGGAAAACCAAGCTCGCATAAATGCCCTCGTTGAGGAGCACGGTGCAGAAAACATTGTCGTATTATTAGGTGGAGCAGAAGCAGAAGCTTCTGGTCTAGCAGCTGAAACTGTAACAGTTGGCGACCCAACTTTTGCAGGACCTTTAGCTGGCGTTGAATTAGGTCTAGCTGTTTATCATATTTTTGAGCTTAAAGATTATGTAGATGAGACAGTATGGGATGAGCAAATTAGTATGATGGAAATGGTTCTAGATGTTGACGAGATTGTTGAAGAAGTTAAGTCTTTCCGCGATCAAGGAAGTAAATATAATAAATAGTAGTCCACACATATGCACAAAGCATATGTAACGTGAAGGGAGGAATACAAATGGCCGCTAAAAGCAGAATAGTCTGGTATCTAAACCAGTTTTTCGGTCAAATCGGCGGTGAGGATAAGGCTGATATACCGCCACAAAAGCATGAAGGTGGAATCGGTCCTGCTGCAGGAGCAACAAGGTTATTAAAAGATCAAGCTGATGTAGTTGGTACAGTTATCTGTGGTGACACATACTTTGGTGAGAATGTTGAATCTGCTGCAAAAGAGGTTGTTGAGTTAATAGCTTCTTTTAATCCTGACATCGTTATCGCTGGACCTGCATTCAATGCTGGTCGTTATGGTGTTGCATGTGGTGCAGTTGCAAAGGCTGTGTCTGAAGAGTTAAATATTCCAGTAGTATCAGGAATGTATCCTGAGAATCCTGGTGTTGATATGTATAAAAACTACGCTTACATGGTAGAGACTGTAAATAGTGCTGCTGGTATGCGTCAAGCATTACCGCAAATGATAAATCTTGCTCTAAAAATTCTTTCTGGTGCAAAACTAGGTTTACCTCAAGATGAAGGATATATGCCAAGAGGAATTAGAAAGAATCTATTTGTAGAAGAGCGTGGGTCAAAGCGTGCAGTAGACATGCTACTCAAAAAGCTTAAAGGTGAAGAGTTTGAAACAGAGTTCCCAATGCCTGATTTTGACAGAGTTGATCCACAACCAGCAATTAAAGATATGAGTAATGCTAAAATTGCTATTGTTACTTCTGGTGGTATTGTGCCAAAAGGAAATCCAGAAAAAATTGAAGCTTCATCAGCTTCTAAGTATGGTAAATATGATATCTCTGGTTTTGATAAGTTGTCAGAAGCTGATCATGAGACAGCGCATGGTGGATATGATCCAACATATGCTGATGAGCAGCCAGATAGAGTTATTCCAGTAGATGTTTTAAGAGATATGGAAAAAGAAGGTGTAATCGGAGAATTACATCGATATTTCTATACAACAGTTGGTAATGGTACAGCGGTTGCTAGCTCTAAAATGTTCGCAACAGAGTTTGCACAAGAGTTAATAGCTGACGGTGTTGATGCAGTAATTCTAACAAGCACATGAGGAACCTGTACACGTTGCGGTGCAACGATGGTTAAGGAAATCGAGCGTGCTGGAATTCCTGTAGTTCACATGTGTACTGTTGTTCCAATTTCTATAACAGTTGGTGCTAATAGAATTGTACCAACAGTTGCTATACCTCACCCTCTTGGAAATCCAAAGCTTTCTTTAGAAGATGAGAAGAAATTGAGAAGAAAATTAGTAGAAAAGGCTTTAGAAGCTTTACAAACTGAAGTTTCTGGCCAACATGTATTTGAATAGAATATAAATGTAAAGGGTGGTGGAGGCACTACCCTTTATCTATATAAAAAGAATTTATGGAGGTAGAAAAATGCCAAAAGCTGTCATTAAAGGAGCGGGTTATGCTCTAATACACGCCAATGATATGGTTGTAACTCATGGAACTACTTTAACTGCAGAAGCTGCTAAAAACCCAGATTCACAGTTATTTAGTGATGTTGCAGCAAATTTACAAAGCTATGAGGAAACAGTAGCATACCCACCAAATCAATGCTACATCGGAAATGTTACACCTGAAGAACTTAATAACTTACCAAAGCCTTGGTATGAGAATGGATTAGAAAATGCTTGTAGACAAGGAAAAATGGGTGAAGTTATGCCCCTTGACGAGTTTATAGGAATTATGAAAATTTGTGATTCTTTTGACTTAGTAATGATAGAAAAAGACTTTGTTGAGCATACAAAAAAGGCTTTAGAAGCTCATGGTATGTTTAGTGCTGAAGAAATTGCTACAATTGGTAATGGTCATGATTTAGAAAAAATTGAACCTAGAGTTGCAGAGCATAAAGCTGACCCAATCATGTTTGATGGGAAGTTAGTAGGTTGTGTAAAGCAGGCCCATGATTCAGATCCAAACTTAAATTCTCATATTATGTTTGAAAATATGGTAGCAAAAGCTTCTGGGGTAGTTGCACTTAAAAATTTACTTATCAAAAATGATATTGACCCAGAAAGTATTGATTATATAATTGAAACATCTGAAGAAGCATGTGGAGATATGAATCAGCGTGGTGGCGGAAACTTTGCAAAAGCTATTGGTGAGGTTGCTGGTCTTAAAAATGCAACTGGTTCTGATACAAGAGCTTTTTGTGCAGCACCTGTACACGGTTTAGTTAATGCAACTGCTTTGGTATCCTCTGGTATATTTAAGAATGTTGTTGTAGTCGCTGGTGGAGCTACAGCTAAACTTGGAATGAACTCAAAAGATCATCTCAAAAAAGGTGTTCCAGTTTTAGAGAATGCTATAGGTGCTTTTGCAATACTTGTTAGCAAAGATGATGGTGTCAGTCCATTTGTTAGAACAGATGCTATCGGAAGACATAGAATAGGTTCTGGTTCTTCTCCACAAGCTGTCACATCAGCAATAATTACAGACCCACTAGACAAAATTAACTTAAAAATTACTGATATAGATAAGTATTCTGTGGAAATGCAAAATCCTGAGATAACTAAGCCAGCTGGTGCAGGTGATGTTCCAGAAGCTAACTATAAAATGATTGCTGCTCTTGGTGTTAAGAGAGGCGATATTGATAGAAAAGAACTTCTTAACTTTGTTAAGCAACATGGTATGACTGGCTGGGCATTGACTCAAGGCCATATTCCTTCAGGTGTTCCTTATGTAGGTTTTGCTAGAGAAGCACTTATGAATGGTGAGATAAAGAGAGCTATGATTGTTGGTAAAGGAAGCCTTTTCTTAGCAAGAATGACTAACTTATTTGATGGAGTATCGTTTATACTTGAGCAAAATACTGGCATCGTAGAAGAAAGCTCGTTCTCTAAAGATGAAGTTCGCTCTTTAATAGCAGAATCTATGCGCAAACTAGGTGAGAGCTTAGTTGAAGATAAAGAATAAGACAGGGGTGTTTTTGAATGTCTAATAAAGCAGTCAAAGAACTTCTCAAAGATGTATTATTTGAAGTTGCGGATGCAATTGAAACGGGTAGTTTTGGTGATAAAATTAAGGTTGGAATAACTCTTTTAGGCTCGGAACATGGCGAAAATGAGCTGTTAAGAGGTGCTGAGTTAGCACAAAGACAAAATCCAGATATAGAAGTAGTTTGCATTGGACCAGAGTTGGAGACGGATCTGAAGATTTATCCAGCAAAAACAGAAGAAGAACAACATAAGCTGATGGAAGAGTTACTTGATAGCAAAGAAATAGCTGCTTGTGTAACAATGCACTATAGTTTCCCTATTGGGGTATCTACAGTTGGTAGAGTAGTAGCGCCGGCTAATGGCAAAGATCTTATTATTGCTAACACAACAGGTACTTCTGCAACAGATAGAGTTGAAGCTATGGTGAGAAATGCTATCAGTGGTATTGCTACAGCGAAAGCTTGCGGAGTTAAAGATCCCAAAGTAGGTATTCTTAATGTAGAGGGAGCCAGAGCTGTAGAAAGAGCATTGATTAAGCTAAAAGATGCTGGTTATAAGTTTAGCTTTACAGAGTCAATGAGGTCTGATGGCGGTGCAGTGATGAGAGGTAATGATTTGCTTGCAGCCACACCAGAT
>PWPR01000199.1 GCA_003557085.1 Clostridia bacterium
AGACAATCATGGAACTCATGTAGCCGGAACCATAGCAGCAGAAAAAGACAATGAAGAAGGAATTGTCGGAGTTGCTCCTAATGCCAAAATTATGGCCTTGAAAGCCGGCGAAGACGGAGGGCTTACTGGCTCTGCAGTGCTTAGTTCTATCTATTTTGCTTTGTATAATGATGCAAAAGTTATCAATGCCAGTTTTGGAGGGCCTGATTTTTTTCAAGCTATGAAGGATGCAATTGATCACTTTGGTGATGCTGGCGGTATTTTTGTTGCAGCAGCCGGAAATTGTGGTGATGAAGCGACTTATGGAGATAATGGATGTACTGAGCATAATCAAACATTATACCCAGCAGCTTATAATTTAGACAATATAATATCAGTAGCAGCAACAGATGAAGGTGATAATTTAGCAAACTTTTCTAATTACTCTGATGATGAACAAAGAGGCGTCCATGTTGGTGCTCCGGGGGTAGATATTTTTAGTACGATTCATAATGATGGAAATCATGATTATAGCAGTAATTCAGGCACTTCTATGGCTGCTCCTCATGTTTCTGGACTAGTAGCCTTAATTTGGGGTTATAATCCAATGCTTGATTACACTGCAGTAAGAAATATTATTCTAGATTCCGGATATGAAATAGGTTCTTTAAATGGTATGACAACTACCGGGAAAAGAATAAATGCTTTTAATGCCCTAAATCAAACCCCTTCTTTAGAAGAGATTGAAATAAGGGCTTTGCGTTGGGATGAGGGTGAGACAGAGATTCCAACAACTATTTATTATAACTATAGAGCAATAGGGGAAGTTGATTATAATAATATTAGATTTATAGTAGATGTTTCTTCATTTGAACTTCCAGGATTTGATGATGTGAGGGTTGATTTGTCTGCTATTGGAGGGGCTTTGGATCATGCTCCTGAACATTGCCAATATGGTGGTGAGGAATATACAGGAGAATGCTTTTTTAGTTATGATTGGGATGATGATGTCAATAATCAAGCTGAAGTATACCAATTTCCAGTAGAAGTCAAGATTGGTGAACAGTGGACGCATGTCGGTAATTATATAGTAACAGATATTAATCCTCTTGATATGGGTTATGATTTAGGAGGAGATACAACTGATTGGATGACTGATATTTTTGACTTTACTAATGTCATAGATCTTACCTTTGAAAGAAATCCTGGAGAAGGGGGGATGGAGGCAAAGCTGATAATCAACGAATCAATAAATCTTACCGACATCGATACAGTGATGGCTTTGCAAGATTTGGGGGAAAATCTTGTTCTTGCTCAAGAGAGTATTTCTTTGAACGCCGCCGAAGAAGCTCTTGAAGCTTTTGATGGAGAAGCAACTTTGGTAATGACCGGTTTTGATTATATTGGAGCTGATAATCCGAGTGTTTGTAGATATGAAAGTTTTTATGGCGAAGGTGATTGTATTTTAATGGTTGATGAAAATGGAAATAGAACTGTGCAAGGAGAAGAATATATTCCAGAAAGTGATTTTTATAATTATAATTCTATAACTGGAGAGGTTGAGTTTAGTGTAGTGGGTTGGAGTAGATACGAGGTTTTTGACTCTAATCCTCCAGGAGGGACAGAGGAGGTTTCTGACGAAGTAGAATTAAGAGCTTTGGTTAATCATAATAATGTAGATATTATTGAATTTCAAAACAATATTGAGTTAACCGAAGCAGAGGGAGAAGCTCTTACCATAAGCAGAACAAATCCTTTAATTATTAATTTGATGGGTTATGAATTAACTGGATACGGAGCTCATATTAATTCAGACAATATAACAATTAGAAATGGAAGCATTCTTCCTGATGACACTCAAGGAGTAACAATTGAAGGTAATACAGCTGTTTATATTTCTGGTGCTGATGGCACAGTATTGGAAGATTTAACAATTGTTCATAGTAATGGTCCTCAATTCTGCTCACAGGGAGTTCTTGTATCTGGCCTTGATCCAGAACAGACTGCTTATTTTGATGGATTAGATATTACTATTGTTAAAACAACTAATTGTCAAGAAGGCATTTTTATAAATTCAGGATTAATCACATTAATAAATACATACTTTAGAGAGATGTCTCGTGGATTGATTTTGTACTCGAATGTCAACATTGATACGGTTGCAGATAATGACTTTGCAGATATGCATTCGGATGGAGTGGCAATAATGTATATGGCAGACTCTTTTCCAGAAGGAGGTGGTGGATTTGATAATAAACCTCAGTATGTTGAAAATCTTTTAGTGACTAATATATTTAAAGCTGAAACAGAAGATGCACAAAGAGTAAAGTTTGCTTATGGTGAATTTAGCAATACAGCAAGTTTATCTAGTGCTTCTTTGGAAAGTGAAGATATAGGAGAGGCCGTTTTTGAAGTAATTCTTAATGCAACAGCTGGCACAGAAGAGTTTACAGGTCTCTCGGTAAATGCTTTTGAAATCCTAAATACAGGAACTGGAGAAGTATTAGGAAACATTACAGAGGCAGTTGCCATAGATGATAATGTTTATAATATTACCTGGCAACATGCTCCTGGGCAATATAATGTTGATGTGAGAGCCTTGGATTTGATAGTTCAGGAGGATTTAGAAGTTGATATAAGAACAACCTACGCGGTAACTTTTGAAGAGCAAAACGAACTTGAGGAAGTTTCTGTTTTTGTTTATTCTGATGCAGAAAAAACCGAGCAAATAGGAGATGTTCTCACAACAAATGCAAGTGGATTAGCTGTTATTGATTTACCAGCTGGTGATTATTGGTATAGTGCATCTAAGAGTCATTATGATAATGAAGAGGGAGATTTTAGTATAGTTGGAAGCACTGAAGTTATTGAGTTTACAATGACAGTTTTAAGTGAGGTGTTTGTAGATAATGAGGAATACTTTAGATGGGCAGTAGGTAAAACAGGGGTGGATATTATTAATGCGATAGATGATATAGAGCTTACAGGAATCAGTTCTGTTGATATTAGCAGACCACTAATTATTGATTTAGGGGGTAACGAAATAACTGGTAGTGGAGGGTTTACCGCAAACGTAAATGAAGTCACTATTAGAAACGGACAGATAAACACAACAGGAATACTTTTTAGTGGAAATAGATGGGTTGTTATTTATATTTCTACTAATGGTGGTGTAACAATAGAAAATATTAGTATTGACTATTCCTTAAATACAGACACATACTCCGGATATGATGTATATGCTGTTTGGATGGAAGAAACCAATCAAGAAACCATTATCACAAACTCTAATATTAAGGTTTCAGGAGATGGAGATATAGCAACGGGTGCTTTTATAAGTTGGACAGGTGCCGGCAGTTTATCTGTAACAGAAACTGTTTTTGAAGGAAAACAAGGAATAGTAGTAAAAGATGAAAATACATTAGGAGATGTTGAAGATAACATCTTTAATACTACGGAGATTGGTATAAAAGCTAGCTCTACAGATGAGATTCCTGAAGCAGATGTTCCTCCGTTACTTTTAGCAAATACATTTGAAGAATTATTAGATGAAGAAGGTGCCACTTATATTAAAATTGGTGATGATGAGTATCCACAAAACGAAGAAAGTGAGCTTAACGAAGAAACTGAAGAAGTTACTGCAACAAATCAATCATCAAGATATATTGTTAGCGTAACTGAAACAGCACAAAGCCCAAGAGTAGATGTTAGCGGTATTACCCCTGAAGAGGATGGTTCAAGAAATATTCCTCAACTCAGAATTAATGCTAGCAATGCTAATAATGTAGAAGTTGATATTCCATCATCTAATCTGTCGGGAGAGGGGTGGGATGGAAAGATAAACACTCCAACTGTTAATACAGATGTTGATTTAGAGCCAGAAGCAGGAAAGAAAAGAACACTTAGCACTGGTATTTCACTTGGATTTCCTGATAGTGAGCTTACTTTTAGCAGAGCGGTTAGATTAAGATTGCCCGGAGAAGCCGAAAAAAGAGTGGGTTATACGAGAGAAGGTGCTTCATTTACTGAAATAGTTTCTGAATGTGAAGAAAATACCAGATCATGGGCTAATCAAAACCTGGGATATGGAGATTTTACTAATAATCACTGTAAGATAGATAGCGATGAGGATTTAATTATTTGGACAAAGCATTTTACTACTTTTGCTACTTTTACTGAAGAAGAAGAGATAATATCCACACCAAGCGGAGGAGGTGGGGGAGGAGGAGGAAGAAGAGTGGTAGTAGAAGAAAAAGACATAGAAGATGAAGACGAAAAAAGAGAAGAGGCAAAATTAGTCCAAGATAGTTCAGAAAGAATAAAAATGGTTCTTCAGCTTTTAAGATTAATAGTTCGGCTTAGAGAAAGAATTGCTCCTGTTCAAGTCGAAGCACCAGTTCAAGTTAGTTTGATTGAAAGGGATTTATCTCTTGGATCAAGAGGAGAAGATGTTCGCAATCTGCAAAGGTTTTTAAATGGGGAAGGATTTTTAGTAGCTGAAAGCGGACTGGGTTCTTTAGGAAATGAAAGTGACTATTTTGGTCCAGCTACTCAAAACGCTCTTATTAGATTTCAAGAAAAATATGCAGAAGAAGTATTACATCCGGCCGGCCTTACTTCCGGGACAGGTTATCTGGGAGGTAGAACTAGAGCTAAAATTAATCAGATGATTGAAAGATAATTTAAAAATAGAATATGATTTATTTACTTTGTATTTTAAATCATTGTATACTTTCTTAATATTATAAACTAATAATAAGTTTATGAAAAAAATAAACAAAAAGATAGCCGTTTCTGTTTTGGTTTCACTTTTTACTTTTTTATTTTTGAGTACTGCTCAAGCTAATCTGGATGATTTTTGTTATGATTTTGAAAAAGATCTGGTAATTGGAAGTGCCGGTGAGCAGGTTCAGATGTTGCAAAGAGCGCTTCAAAAAGAAGGATTTTTAGATGATTATGAAAAAAGACAGGGAGAATACTCTTATTGGAAACAGACATTAATCAGTGTTGGTAGTTTTGTTAACAACTATAATCTTTCTACAGGCGACTTGGTTCATGATATAGGTATCAAATTCACCGATTCTGCAAGGAGAAAGATGAACGATCTTTATGGATGTCAGGTTAAGGAGAAACCTTTTCCCGGGATTTCTATTATATATCCTGATGGCGGAGAGATATTTGAGCAAAATACAGAAATTCCTATTTTTTGGGAATCTAGAGGAGTGGAGAATGTCAAAATTGACTTGGTAGATTATGGCAGTGCCCAAGAGTGGGGAAATATCCCCTTTGTTTTGAGTGTTTTCAAAGCGCCTGCCTCAGATGGTTCGTGGGCTTGGAGGATAAGGCCGGATTGGCCAACTGGTGATCTCTATAAAATAAGGGTTTCAGACCTCCAAAATCCTTATATTTATGGTGAGAGTAGTGATTATTTTACTATAATCAATCCAGAAAAGGAGAGTATTGATTCGAGAATTGATTTCATTTCGCCAGCTAAAGGTGAAAGATGGGAAAAAGGTGAGCAGAAACGAATTGAATATACCACAAAGAATGTAGATAAGGTTATTGTATCTCTTGATAATTTGACAGATTTTGGAGAAACAGAAACCTCTTGGCTTATTAAAAGAGATGTTTCTATAGACGGAAATAATACGATTTATTGGGATGTTGGAAAAACAGAATTTCCGCCTGAAGACTGGTTAAAAGTTGAAGAAGGTAGGTATCGAATAACGATAAAAGACTCGGAAAATTATATAACTAGAAGTAGCTCAGAAGTATTTTGGATAATAGATAAAGAAGGGCCAAAAATAGAAAAACCGACAGTTGTAACCAGAACGCCAGATGAAAGCCATATCAGAAAAACAAGAGCTTCAGTAAGGGGGGCAGTTCTGGATATGGGTGGTGCAAATGAATTTAAGGCAGCTTTTCGTTACGGAAAAGATGGTAATTTAGATGGAGAGACTGGATGGATTACGCTCACTAGAGCCGGTTATCCGGGATTTGTCCAGCACATTAGTGGACTTACTCCGGGAACTGAATATCAATATAAAGTAGTAGCCAAAAATGAGGCAGGAAAATCTTATGGTGATATAGTTTCATTTATGACCGAAGAAGGAACTGGAGAGGATGGTGTTCTTGAGATAAGTAAATCCAAACACTCTCCATATCATCATCCGCATGGGGTAGAGAATCGCAAAATGAGTAGCGTTCAGCTGAGTGCAAGAAATACTGGTGAAACAGAGCTTTGTCAGGAAGTAGTTTATGATGCCGGCTTTGGAAAAGATGTTAGAAGTTTTTGCGTTGGCCCAGAAAATACTATGGGTTTGGTATTGAGAGTAATGCCTCAGACCGGTGATGCTGGCACCTATATTGGTAGAGCTTATTCTGAAGATGACTCAGTTACGATTCAGGTAGATATTTACGAAGATATGATATACAAAGATAGTGCTGGAACTATATGGACGCCAACACTTAATTTGCCTGCTGATGGTAGCAATAATCAAACTTACATCTGGAGTAATTATTGTTACGACAAAGTAACTGGTTGTGACTCTAACACAGACGGAGAATCTAATACTCAATGTATGCTTGCCAATTGTTACGACAGAGAGCTAAATGCTGCCGAGCAGTGTAGTAATTTAAATTACGCTGGTTATAATGACTGGTATCTACCAGCAATTGATGATCTTAAATTACTTTATGAAGAATGCCCAGATAATCAAGTTAGTGGAAGTAATTGTTTGCCAGGATATGATGAGAATGCTCAACTTAATACATATTACTGGTCGTCCACTGAAGATAGTAATTACCATGCAAAGTTATTAGACTTCCGTAACGGTGAGATGTTTAGCCATTCAAAGCCCGGAGTTCGTTCGGTTCGTTGCATTCGTAGTACTAGCGACGAAGTTTTAAGTCAAAAAAACGAAAAAGTGTTAAACAGAGAAGAAAATATGCAAAGATTATTGGAATTGCTTCGATTACTTCAAATTAGACAAAGATAGACAAAAGAAAAATATCTACAAGAGTTTTTGATTTATAAGACAAATTATGGTATAAAAAAGAAAAGAAAGGAGGTGATAACTTGGAAAGGTGGATGATTGTCTTTGTTTTGGTCTTTACTGCGGTGGTTTTCTTTGTAGTTCAAGCAACTAACAACTATCAAGTATTAACTGTTTTGGCAACGGCTTATTACGCTCCACTGCCCGACCAATCTTGGTATGTTACCGGTTCTTATGAGGGAGATATTAGTCTTAATGGAACTGGAATAACCAGAAGCGGTAAGGTGGTAGAAAGAGGACATATTGCCGCAGATTGGACTGTTTTACCTCAAGGAACAGTAGTTTATGTTCCCGGTTACGGAAAGGGAGTAGTAGAAGACATCGGTTCGGCAATTAAAGGTAAAAGAATTGATGTCTTTATGGGTTATGGCGAAGAGGCCCTACGAGAAGCAATGGAGTGGGGAAGAAGAAAGGTTAGAATAGTGGCTTCAAGACAAAGATAAAAATTACTTAAAGGAAAAGACGGAAAACAATTATTTTTCCGTCTTTTTAATTTTTAATTAGTTGTTTTATTATAAAACCAAAGCTATAATCGAAAGCAATGGTTATAAATTTTAAAATAAAATCGTGATTGACAACAGAAAATCTAATTTTTCAATAAGAACACTTTTAGATAGTTTAGGAATTCATAAGAATAAGGAAATTGTAATTGAAACCAGTAGTGTTTGCAATGTTCGTTGTCTCTGGTGTTGGATGTATTATTTTAAGAAAAAAGAGCTCGGATTAATGAGCGTTGCTAATTTTAAAAAATTTATTGATTTGAATGAAGATTACTTGAGGATGAATAAAATTATGATTACTCCCTACCATCGTGGCGAGCCCTTACTTCATCCGTCTTTCTTTGAAATGATTGCCTATGCTTCTTCTAAAAATATTAAACTTTCTGGAATACATACAAACTTAAGTGTGAAAGTTAATTTAAGGCAGCTTATAAATTCAGCACTTGGTCATATAGTAGTTAATATTGGAGGAATAACTAAAGAAGTACATGAAAGCGTTATGATAAATAGTGAGTTTGATTTGGTTGTAAAAAACTTAGAAGAGATAATAGCACTTAACCAAAAAAATAAGCCTATTTTTTTAAAGATGAATGCCACGAAGCATAACTTGCATCAATTAGAAAGCTTGCCTAATTTTTTTAAAAAGTTGGGCGGTAATCCAGACTTAGCAATTGTAGGAACGGTTGGCTTTACTCTTCCTGCAGAGGCAACCTTAGAAGAAAGACAAGAGTTTTTAAAAAATATTACAGGAGAAGGAATTGGCAGGTATTTGCGGTTTTATTATAAAGAAGATGGGAAAATATTTGCTAAAAAAGATAAATGCTCCTTTTTATGTCCTACTGTTAAATGGAATGGCAGTATAACCATTTGTTGTCATGATCAGCTTAATAGGATTAATTTAGGCAATGCTTTTAAAGTTCCATTAGCTGATATTTTAATGAGCAGGCAATATAAATTAGCACTAACAAAAGGAAGAAAAAGAGAGTTTAGCTTTTGTGAGCAGTGTAATTAATTTTTCTATACAATGACTAAAAAGTTTTCTGAATATTTTTACAGAAAAGAATATGATAAAAAATCTCGTTTTATTAATTATTGGAATCAGATTAATGAAGTTTATCGCATTAATCCTGAAAAAATATTAGAAGTAGGAATTGGTGGTGGTTTTGTTTATAGTTATCTTAAGTCTTGCGGTTTTTCTGTTGTTAGTGCAGATATTGATACTAACCTTAATCCAGATGTTGTGGCTGATATAACAAATCTTCCTTTCAAAGATAAAAGTTTTGATTTAATTAACTGTTGTCAGGTTCTAGAGCATATGCCATATGAAAAAGCGGTTGATGCGTTAAAAGAAATAGACAGAGTTAGCAGTAAGTATGCCATCATTTCTTTGCCAGATGTTAAAAAATACCTCCGTTTTATGATTGATAGTAAAAAATTTAAAGCTATCAACGTTCTAATTGAGTATCCATCTTTATATTCTCTCAAAAATAGTAATCCCGCAGAGCATTATTGGGAAGTATCTTTAAAGGATTATGAGCTTAAAAAGATTATTAACGACATAGAAAAAAATAATTTTTTTATTAAGAAAACATTTAGGATGTTTGAAGACCCATACTACAGATTTTTTATTTTAGAAAAGAAAACCAAGGGGTAATCATTCAATTCTATAACTTTTATTATTTTTATATCTTAAAAATGGAGTAAATTAGTTTAACTAGCCCCACTATTCTATGCAGAAGTGCACAGGATATTATGTCAACAATCAATAAACAAAAAAAAGAGACTATTAGATATTTGAAAGGAGAAATAGGAGTTAAATAAGATCTTTTAAGTATACCGGTAGTTTGGTAAAGGTATTGAGTTTTTTTGACAAAAGAGTTGACAAATTTAATTAGTTATATTATCCTGTACAAAAGTGTACAGGATAGTATGACAATAAACAAAAAAGAAAAACTACTTAAAGACAATCGCAACCTTTATCACGTTCAAGATCTGTCTGTTTTATGGCAGATAGAGAATAAAAATACTCTTTGGACTACCATTAAAAGATACGTTCAGAGTGGTTTTTTACATAGAGTTCATAAAGGTTTCTATTCTACAAGCCCGATTAAAGAGATAGATCCGGTTGAGTTGGGGTTGGCTTCGCTTCGTCGATGGGGTTATTTGTCTGTAGAGTCAGTTTTAGTTAATCAAGGTATTATTTTTCAAGACTTGAATTATATTACCTTGATTTCGGATGTTTCCAAAAAGTTTTCTATTGGGCAATATAATTATAAAGTTCGGAAAATGAAAACTGATTTTTTATATAATGAAATTGG
>PWPR01000166.1 GCA_003557085.1 Clostridia bacterium
ATCAAAAATGTTTGGTTAGGAGAGAACAAGATGAGTAAAAAGAAGTCTGAAATCACAATCAATTATGACTGGTGCAAGCATTGCGGAATTTGTGCAGCTTTTTGCCCTGTAAAAGTATATGATCTAGATTCTAGTAATAAGCCGATTATTGCTAGACCAGAAGCATGTATTGTTTGTAGAATGTGTGAAAAGAGATGCCCAGATTTAGCTATTAATGTAAAAGAGGTGACTAACTAATGCAAAAGAATATTAAATTAATGCAGGGAAACGAAGCTTGTGTAGAAGGAGCTCTAGCAGCAGGCGTAACTTTTTTTGCAGGATATCCTATAACACCATCAACAGAAATTGCTGAAATTTTAGCAATGCGCTTACCTAAAATTGGTGGCAAGTTTATACAAATGGAAGATGAAATAGCAGGTATGGCAGCTACTATTGGTGGTTCATTAGCGGGACATAAATCAATGACGGCTACTAGTGGTCCAGGACTATCTTTAAAGCAAGAAAATTTTGGATATGCCTTAATGGCAGAAATTCCTTGTGTAGTAGTAGATGTTATGCGTGGAGGTCCTTCAACAGGATTACCTACAGCTACTTCACAAGAAGATGTTATGCAGGCAAGATGGGGTACACATGGTGACCATGCTGTTATTGCTCTAGCTCCATATTCTGTACAAGATACATATTATACAACAATAAAAGCGTTTAATTTAGCAGAAAAATATAGCATGCCTGTATTGGTTTTATTAGACGAAGTAATTGGGCATATGAGAGAGAAAATTGAAATTCCAGAAAAAATTGAAGGTATAGAACCTAGAAAAACTCCTAATGGAGATAAAGAAAACTATTTACCTTATGAAGCAGCTCCAGATAAAGGACCTATATTGGCTCCATTTGGTTCAGGATATAGATATCATGTAACTGGTTTAGCTCATGATTTCACTGGATTTCCAACTACTGATGCTAAAAAAGTAAAGTATTTAAAAGATAGATTAAGAGATAAAGTATATAAAAACCTTGATGATATTGTAGAGGTAGAAGAAATAAATACAGATGATATAGATTTATTAGTAGTAGCTTATGGTTCTATTTCAAGATCAGCAGCTAGTGCAGTAGAAGAAGCTAGAGAAGCTGGACTAAAAGTTGGTTTATTAAGACTCAAAACAATTTGGCCATTTGCAGACATGTATATAGATAAATATGCTGACAAAGTAAAAGCCATGATTGTACCTGAGCAAAATCAAGGACAAATTGTCTATGAAGTAGAGAGAGTAGTAGCTGGTAGAGCAAAAGTTTATGCAGAAAATAGGTATGATGGTGAACTGATGACTCCACAGCAAATTCTAGACAGAGTTAAGGAGGTCTATACAAATGCTTAATGACCTAAAGCATCATTTAAGAGAAGATAAGATGAGTCATATTTTGTGTCCAGGATGTGGTCATGGAACCATCATGAATGCACTTGTTCACTCTATTGACGAACTTGATCTAGATAAAGATAAAACAGTTATTGTATCAGGTATTGGTTGCTCATCAAGAATACCAGGATATTTAAATTTTAACACCTTACACACAACACATGGTAGAGCTCTTGCTTTTGCCACTGGTATTAAACTAGCTAATCCAGAACTAAAAGTTATTGTTATAACAGGAGATGGAGATGCTTCAGCAATTGGAGGTAATCATCTTATCCATGCATGTAGAAGAAATATTGACATTACCACGATTATATTTAACAATAACATATATGGAATGACCAGTGGTCAGTTTTCTCCAATGACCCCAGTTGGAAGCTATGCAACAACAGCTCCCTATGGTAATATAGATAGAGGTTTTGATTTGTGTAATCTGGCTATTGGTGCAGGTGCTACTTATGTAGCAAGAGGAACTGCTTACCATGTTTCAATGCTAACAAAACTTATTACTGAAGCAGTAAGCAGTAAAGGTTTTAGTGTAGTAGAAGCAGTATCACATTGCCCAACATATTATGGAAGAAGGAATCAATTAAAAGATGCTGTGACCATGCTAGAATGGCAAAAAGACCATGCTATGCCAGCTAAAGCATTTGAAAAGTTGCCTGAAGAGAAAACAAAAGGCAAGTTCCCTATTGGAGTTTTACATGATAAGCCAGCTCCAGAGTATTGCGAAGAATATCAAAAAATTATTGATGCTCAAAAGGAGGACAACTAATGTCAACTCAAATTAGACTTAGTGGTTCTGGTGGACAAGGAATGCTTTTAGCAGGAATAATTCTATCAGAAGCAGCAATTAGCGAAGAAAAAAATGCAGTTCAAACTCAGTCGTACGGTCCAGAAGCTAGAGGTGGAGCAAGTAAAAGTGAGGTTATTATAAGTGATGATGAAATTGCTTATCCAAAAGTTACTGTTCCAGACGTTATGTTAGCTTTAACTCAAGAAGCATATGAAAAATATGCAGTTGATATGAATGATAATGGTACCTTAGTAGTTGATGAGAGCATTACGCTTTCAGGGAATGATAAGTGCAAAGTAATTAGTATTCCAATTATTAAAAGTGCTAGAGACGATTTAGGAAGAATTATTGTAGCAAACATAGTTGCATTAGGAGCTCTTGTTAAAGCAAGTTCTATTGTAAATGAAGAAGCATTATTAGCAGCAGTATTAAAAAGAGTACCAAAAGGAACTGAAGAGCTCAACACAAAAGCATTGCAAACTGGCTTTATGCTAGTAGCAAATAAATAAGTTCGGAGGGAGCTAAATTATGTCAAAAGAAAATCTTAACCCTAAAGAGATTGCACAAGCGCAAATTAAGGCAGCGTGTGATCAGCTAAACGCAGATCCAAGTATTTACGAGGTGCTAAAAGAGCCTGCAAAAGTAATGCAAGTAAGTGTACCAGTAAAAATGGATGATGGTAGTGTTAGAACATTTGTTGGTTACAGATCACAGCATAATATTGCACTAGGTCCAGCTAAAGGTGGACTGCGATACCATCCTGACGTACATTTAGATGAAGTAATTGCTTTATCTATGTGGATGACTATTAAGTGTGCTGTTGTAGGTTTACCTTATGGTGGAGGTAAAGGTGGCGTTGTTGTAGATCCAAAAGAGTTATCTCAAAATGAATTAGAGAAACTATCTCGTGGATTTATTCGCGCACTTGGTGACTTTGTAAGTCCTCAAAAAGATATCCCAGCTCCAGATGTAAATACTAATCCACAAATTATGGCTTGGATGATGGATGAGTACGATCAAATTAAAGGATTTAACAATCCTGGTTTGATTACTGGTAAGCAAGTTCAACTGTATGGTTCATTAGGTAGAACTGAAGCTACTGGTAGAGGTACATTCATAGCAGCAAGAGAAGCAGCTGAGCGCATTGGTTTACCGCTTGAGGGTGCTAGAGTAGTAATGCAAGGTTTTGGTAATGTATCTACTTATGCAGCTTTACTATTCCACGAGGCTGGTTCAAAAATTATTGCAGTACGTGACTACTATGGTGGAGCATACAATCCAGATGGTATGGACGCACAAGAGTTATATGACTATGTCTACAATAATCCTGAGAATACAAGAAAAACTGTAGTAGGATTCCCAGGTTCTGAAGACATTGAAAGTAATGACGCTTTATTTGCAATTGACTGTGAGATTCTAGTTCCAGCAGCATTAGAGAACATGATTACATCAGCTAACGCACATACAGTTTCAACTAAAATTATTTCTGAAGGTGCTAATGGTCCTATTACACCAGAAGCAGATAAGATTTTAGAAGAAAAAGGAGTTCTAATAGTTCCAGACGTACTAGCTAATGCTGGTGGCGTAACAGTTTCATATTTTGAGTGGGTTCAGAACCTACAAAACTTCTACTGGACTTTAGAAGAAGTCAATGCGCGTCTTGAAAGAATTCTTGTAGATGCATTTGAAGAGATCTACACAATGAAAGAAGAAAAAGGCGTATCAATGAGAGTTGCAGCTTACATGAAAGCTATAGATGCTATTGCTTATAACATGAAGATGCGTGGCACAATCTAGGAGTAGATAATTGACCCTCCCTATAGTCTATAGGGAGGGTATCTGTTGTTATGGTATATATTAACAACATGCAACAATTTTACCTCTGATTTATTTATAATATAAAGTTTTAATTAGGAGTGTGTATAATGTCATATGAAGATATGAAAAAACAATTACAAGATGAAATGAAAAAGTGGAAAGAAGGGCCTTTAGCGAAAACTTTAGCTAGAGCTCCTGAAAGACGAGAAGAGTTTACTACAAGTTCGGAATATGTAGTAAACCCAGTTTATACACCGCTTGATATAGATGAAGAAAAATATATGGAAGAGCTAGGACTACCTGGCCAATATCCTTATACTCGTGGTGTATATCCGACAATGTATCGTGGCAGATTCTGGACTATGAGACAATATGCAGGTATGGCAGATGCTGCTGAGTCTAATAAGAGATATAGATATTTACTTGATCAAGGTCAAACAGGTTTAAGTGTTGCTTTTGATTTACCTACTCAAATTGGGTATGATTCTGATCATTCCTTATCAAATGGTGAAGTTGGAAAAGTAGGTGTAGCTATCGATACACTTGCGGATATGGAATTGCTGTTTGATAGCATTCCATTAGATAAAGTAAGTACATCTATGACAATTAATGCTCCAGCAGCAGTACTTTTAGCAATGTATATAGCTGTAGCAGAAAAACAAGGCGTAGGTGTTGATAAGATTTCTGGTACAATTCAAAATGATGTTTTAAAGGAATACATTGCAAGAGGAACATATATTTATCCTCCTGAGCAGTCTATGCGTTTAATCACAGACATATTTGAGTATTGTTCTCAAAATATTCCCAAATGGAATACAATTAGTATCAGTGGATATCACATTAGAGAAGCTGGTTCTACTGCTGCACAAGAAGTTGCTTTTACACTTGCTGATGCAATTGCTTATGTTGAAGCAGCAATTGAATCTGGACTTGAGATTGACCAATTTGCATCAAGATTATCATTCTTCTTTAACTCTCATTTGAACTTTATTGAAGAAGTTGCTAAATTTAGAGCAGCAAGAAGATTGTGGGCTAAAATAGTTAAAGAGAGATTCCATGCAAAGAAAGAAAACTCTATGAGACTTAGATTCCACACTCAAACAGGTGGCTCAACGCTTACTGCACAGCAGCCAGATAATAATATAGTAAGAGTTACAATGCAAGCTTTAGCAGCTGTACTAGGCGGAACACAGTCACTGCATACTAATTCTAAAGATGAAGCATTAGCATTACCTACAGAAGAGTCTGTAAGAATTGCTCTTAGAACACAGCAAATAATTGCACATGAAAGTGGAGTAGCTGATACAGCAGATCCATTAGCTGGTAGTTATTATGTAGAAGCTCTAACAGATCAAATAGAAGCTGAAGCTATGGAATATATTGAGAAAATTGACGAGCTCGGAGGAGCAGTTAAAGCCATTGAACTTGGATACATCCAACAAGAAATTGCTGATAGTGCTTACAAGTATCAAATGGGTGTAGAGAGTGGAGAGAATATTGTTGTAGGTGTTAATAAGTTCCAAGTAGAAGAAGAATCACCTAGAAACTTATTAAGAATTGATGATATTGTAGAAACTCGACAAGTAGAAAGACTAAACAAAGTGAAAGAAAATAGAGATAATGAGGCTGTTAAAAAAGCATTAGATAACCTAAGAAGTGCAGCTGAAGGTACAGAAAACTTAATGCCATTTATTTTAGAGGCAGTAAAAGCATATGCTACCTTAGGTGAAATCAGTGATGTAATGCGTGATGTGTTTGGCGAATATAAGCCTGCAGAAATCTTATAAAGGGTGAATAAAATGTCAGAAAGAAAAGTAAGAATTCTAGTAGCTAAACCAGGACTTGATGGACATGATAGAGGTGCTAAAGTGGTAGCACGTGCTTTAAGAGATGCAGGTATGGAAGTTATATACACTGGACTAAGACAAACTCCAGAGCAAATAGTAAGAGCAGCAATACAAGAAGACGTGCAATTTATAGGCTTATCATGCTTATCTGGTGCTCATAATCACTTATTCCCTAAAGTAACATCTCTTCTAGAAGAGAGTGGAGCTGATGATATTATTGTATTTGGTGGAGGAGTTATACCATCAGATGATATTCCTTTCTTAAAAGAAAAAGGAATAAAAGAGATTTTTGGGCCTGGTACAGGTACAGATAAAATCATAAACTTTATTAATAGTTTGTGCGATGAATAATATTCAAGAATTTAGCAAAGAAATTAAAAAAGGCAATAAGAGATTTATAGCAAAAGCTATTACTCTTATTGAAAATGAAGATAAGCAAGCTACAGAGCTCATTAATAGTCTTTATGAGTTTTGTGGTAATGCTAAAACTATTGGAATTACTGGACCTCCAGGAGCTGGTAAGAGTACATTAGTAGGGGAGCTAGTAAAACATATCAGGTCACTAGACAAAACATGTGGCTTAATTTTAGTAGATCCTAGTAGCCCATTTACTGGTGGAGCTATTTTGGGTGATAGAATTAGAATGCCTGAATTAACAAATGATTCAGGTGTTTTTATAAGGTCTATGGGTACTAGAGGTAGTTTAGGTGGCCTAGCAAAAGCAACTAGAGATTCAGTTAAAATTTTAGATGCATCTGGCTACGATTATGTTATAATAGAAACCGTTGGCATTGGACAGGCAGAAACTGACATAGTACAGACAGCTGACGCTGTAGTTGTTGTTTCAGTTCCAGGATTAGGAGATCATATTCAAACCCTAAAAGCTGGGATAATGGAGATTGCTGATTTATTTGTTGTAAATAAAGCTGATAAAGACGGTGCTCCTAAAACAGCACGAGAGTTAAGACTTATGATTGAAATGAGTAATTATGCTGTGGAAGAAAGACCTCCAGTCTTGCTAACCGATGCATTGTCTGGCACGGGAATACCTGAATTGTTCACTAAAATAGAAGCTTTTATTGAGAATAATTTAAAAAGCGGTAAATTCGAGTCTAGACGAAAAGAACAGTTACTTTTTGAAATCCAAGACATTTTGGATTATAATGTGAAAAAATATATTAAGACTAAAATTGATAAGGATTTCTACAAAAGTAAAGTAGAAGAAATTTTTAATCGTGAAACTACCCCATATGTTGTAACAGAAGAATTATTCAACATATTATTAAATAAAGGAGAATAACCAATGTTAGATAAAATTGATCATCTAGGTGTTGCAGTTAAAAGCATTGATCAAGCATTAGAGTTTTATCGCGATGTTTTAGGTGTAGAACCTACTGGCATGGAAGAGGTTCCTAGCCAGAAAGTAAAAGTTTGCTTCTTACCAGTTGGTGAAAGTAATATTGAATTACTAGAACCAACTTCAGAAGATAGTGCTATTGCTAAGCATATTGAGAAAAGAGGAGAAGGTATTGCTCATTTAGCTTTTAAGGTAGATGATATCGAAGAAGCTCTTGCAACTCTTAAGGCAAAAGGAGTTAGATTAATCAATGAAACTCCTCAACCAGGAGCACATGGAGCAAAGATAGCATTCATTCACCCAAAAGCAAGTAATGGCATTTTAATAGAGTTGTGTGAGCGCAACGAATAAGGAGGAGTAGGAATGGAGCACGTTATTGAAGAACTGAAACAGAAGAAGCAGAAAGTAGTGCAAGGTGGCGGTGAAAAAAGAGTAGCTGCACAGCATTCTAAAGGTAAAATGACTGCAAGAGAAAGATTAGAAATTTTACTAGATGAAGGTAGCTTCATTGAAGTTGGAATGTTTGTCAAGCATCGTTGTACTGACTTTGGAATGGATGAAGTTGATGCTCCAGGAGAAGGTGTAATAACTGGGTATGGAACAATTAATGGTAGACTAGTCTATGTGTTTGCACAAGACTTTACTGTAATTGCTGGTACTCTTGGCGAGATGCATGCTAAAAAGATAACAAATATTATGGATCTTGCTGTAAAAAATGGTGCACCTTTAATTGGAATCAACGATTCAGGTGGTGCAAGAATTCAAGAGGGAGTAGATGCTCTTAATGGTTATGGAGAAATATTCTTCCGTAATACTATGGCATCAGGAGTAATTCCCCAAATATCTGTGATTTTAGGTCCTTGCGCTGGTGGTGCAGTCTATTCGCCTGCATTAACAGATTTTGTATTTATGTCAAAGACAACTTCACAGATGTTTATTACAGGACCTCAAGTTATTAAAGCAGTTACTGGTGAAGAAGTTTCTGCAGATGAGCTTGGTGGTGGAGAAGTTCACAATGCAAAAAGTGGTGTATCACATTTCTTAGGAGAAGATGAGAAAGATACATTACTTAAAGTAAGAGATTTAGTAGACTTCTTACCTCAAAACAATATGGAAGAAGCGCCTATTGTTGAAACAGGTGATGAAGCATGGAGAACAAATGACAGCTTAATAGATATAGTTCCATTAAATCCTAATAAAGGCTATGATGTTAGAAATGTAATTTCTGAAGTAGTAGATAATGGAGACTTCTTAGAAGTACATGAACACTACTCGAAAAATATAGTAGTAGGATTTGCTAAAATTAACGGCAGACCGATAGGTATTGTAGGAAACAACCCTATGGTTCTAGCTGGATGTTTAGATATAGATGCTTCTGATAAAGGATCTCGTTTTATTAGATTCTGTGATGCATTTAACATTCCTTTAGTTACATTTGTTGACGTACCAGGGTATCTGCCAGGTGTTAGTCAAGAGTATGGTGGGATAATTAGACATGGAGCAAAACTATTATATGCTTATTCTGAAGCTACAGTTCCTAAGATTTCTGTAATTGTAAGAAAAGCTTATGGTGGTGCATATTTAGCTATGAACTCTAAGGCTCTTGGAGCTGACTTAGTATATGCTTGGCCTAATGCTGAAATTGCTGTAATGGGACCATCAGGAGCAGCAAATATTATCTTTAGAAAAGAAATTGCAGCTGCAGATAATCCACCAGAGAAGCGCCAAGAGAAAATTGCGGAGTACAGTGAAAAATTCGCAAATCCTTATGTTGCAGCTTCACGTGGATTAATTGATGATGTTATAGATCCTAGACAAACAAGAATCAGCCTTATCAATGCTTTAGAATCTTGCGCTACTAAGCGTGAAAATAGATTCACTAAAAAGCATGGTAATATTCCTGTATAGGAGACGATAAATATGGGTCAATTTGAATATGGTGCAATTGTTTTAGCTATTGGAATGACAGTTGTTATGACAGCGTTGATTTCTCTGTCAATTATTATGGGTTTAATGAAGAAAGTATTTTATAAAGACCCTGCAGCTAAGAATTCTGTTCCTCCGGTAGCAGATAATCCTATAGAAGAACCACAAGTAGAAGAAAAGCCTAAAAATAACGCTGCTATTATTGCTACAATCAGTGCTGCAGTAGCTGCTTATACTGGTCAAGAAGAACTTAATTTTAATATTATTTCTGTTAAAAGACTGGGAACTTCTAGATGGTATGAATCAGGTAAGCAAGCAGTAATACAATCTCAAGTATCTAATAAAATGTAACTGATGAAGGGAGAATTTAACGTGCGCAAATTTAATATAACAGTAAATGGCGAAGTATACGAAGTTGAAGTAGAAGAATTAGGTGCTGATAATCAGCCAGTAGCATCAACACCGCGTCCTGCAGCTAAGCCTGCAGCTAAAGCAGCTCCTGCACCAGCAGCAGCGCCAAAAGAAGAAAAGAAAGAAGCTCCTGGTGTGAAGCCAGCTTCAGTAGGCGCAGGAGAAACATCTGTTTCTTCACCAATGCCTGGTGTTGTTCTAGACGTAAAAGTTAGTGAAGGCGATTCTGTGTCAGCTAATGATGTTTTACTAGTATTAGAAGCAATGAAGATGGAAAAC
>PWPR01000121.1 GCA_003557085.1 Clostridia bacterium
CCTACTTTCTTATGTACTGGCTTCCTAATACTACAGCCATTCCATCTTTATTTTAACTGACGATCAACTTTAGAAAGCTCATCAATAAATGCTGGCTTTCTATAATATGTTTTCTTTAACTCATCTACAATGCAGTTTGCCCTTTTGTAGAAACTCAGCTTAGCAAAATCTAGTATAATTTTACAAACCCCTCTATATTGCTTTCTATAAGTAGCACTTTTAGCTTCCCTTCTAATATAATCTAGATAAATTTGCTTAACTTCTTCTTGATAATCATCAATTAGATATGTAAATAGTTGAGTAATAGAATCAGGCTTTCTTCTAGCAAAGTTAACTATCTCTTCTGTGAGGTTTTCATATACTATGATTTCTCTATAGGTACTACTAAGGTGCATCTTTTTATTTTTCATAAGGTTTAATAGCTTACTGAGTTCATAAGTCCATTCTTCTTTATTAAGTATTTCTTTTAACTCTTTAAAGTAGCTGGGCTCTCCTCGTAGAGCAAACTCCTGAGCAAGTGTTTTTAGCTGAGTTAAATCATTAGCCTCTTTGCATGCTCTATATCTTAAATTTTTCCATCTATTAATCTTTCTGTCTGACAATGCATCCTCCTGCTCCCATTTTGTGCACAGTTTAATTGCTTCCTTATAGTTTTTTGCTTTCATGGCTTCGTTAAAGGCTATCTCTTTAAAAGCAGGATATTTCATGTTTGCTATGATGTATTCTTTTATTATTACATCTGAGTTGAATTTTTTGACTAGCTCAAACTTTGCTAGATTGATCTGCTCTAAATACTGCATCTCATAATACTGACTTACATCAAGCATGTTAAATGCATTTTCAATTAGATAAAGCTTACTCTCAATTAAATGCCTATTGCTATCTTCAGCAATTTGTACACAGTATTTCAGCATATCTAAAGACATCTCTGGTAATACATGATGAACTAAGCTCACTAAGTCAATAACATCTCGAAGAATAGCATCTTTTTCTATCTTGCTTTCAATTCCTGAAACAGATTTTTCTATAATAAGTGCAGCTTTTTCAATACAATACGAGGCCTCATAGTTATACTCATTTTCTTCATACAAATCAATCATTTCCCTTATTACAACCATAGCCAACTTAGCTGCCTGCAACTTATCACTGACAAACAACTCATTAGCTCTATCCAACACACTTTCTGCCCCTCTAATAGCTGCTTCAATATCTAAATAAGAGCCATTCCTAGTATAAACATAAGCATCATTAATACTATTATGAATAATTCTACTAGCATAATTTATACTTAATGATTTATCAGAAAATGCAAGTAATATCTTGTTAGCTACTATTTCATTTTCATCTGCAATATTGATTAAAAAGTCGACTATCTCACTCTTATCAATTTTAGCTAAAATGTCTTTTACAATACTCAAATCACTGTTTGCAGTAAATAGCTTAGTGTTTGTCTCAAAACTATCATAGTAATCACTTAAATAATATAGCAAAGCTACTATGTGTTTGCAGTATACTCCATAATCATAAGGACAGTCGCAAAAGCAAAAGCTAATCTCCAAATCTTCAGTAAGTTCAATAGATGTAATGTATACCGACGAGCCCCTTATCTGAGCCTCGAAGTTATTCTTCTCTGTCTCTTCAACTGATATGATATGATTATTTTGATAATAGTTAAATCCTCTACTAATGATTCTTGTGTCAATGAAATCTCCAAAATTGTAAATATTGATCATCTTATAATTTCTTAGTATTAACTACTAAAGCTCCTTACTTAAATATCTTACTGAAATTGGAAATCTTCGTATCTTTCCATGAGTCTTTTCATATCTTCCCACACTGTTCTTTTCTTACTAAGATCTCTCAAAAGAGCTGCTGGATGATAAGTTGCCATTATACTGCAACTTTTTCTTTCAAAAAACTTACCATGCTCTTGTGAGACCTTGAAATCCTTATTAATTAATGCTTGTGCAGCTACTCTACCAAGACACAAAATAATCTTGGGTCTAATAAGCAAGAACTGTTTTCTTAGATATGGAATACATAAGCTTATCTCTTCTTCTAAAGGTTCCCTATTTTTTGGAGGCCTGCATTTTACTACATTCGTTATATACACTTCTTCTCGCTTCAAGTCTATAGCTTGCAAAATATTATCAAGAAGTTGACCAGCCTTACCCACAAAGGGTTCTCCTTTGATATCCTCATTATATCCTGGTGCCTCACCAACAATCATTAAAATAGCTTCTTTACTTCCTCCGCCGACAACAGCATTTTTTCTGTTTTGGTGCAGCTGGCATTGCTGACAATTCTTTATTGCGTTGTTCAGGCCATTCCAACTCATAAAGTCCTCCTTTTTGCACAAAATATCCTCTCATCTTAGTTATTTTTGAGACCATGTCCATCATATTAACTTAATTTTCGCATTGATTATTTTGAATGGGCTAGTTTTCCTGCTATGTATACCTTCTCTACACTTGTGAAGTTGCTCAATGGGTATCCATCATGAATTACTAAATCAGCCTCTTTACCAGACTCAATGCTTCCTATTTTATCTTCTAATCCAATAAGTCTTGCTGGATTTATGGTTATAGCTTCAAAAGCTTTACCTTCAGGCATTCCATATCTAATAGCCAGCCCAGCATTCATTGCTAAATACTTCGTATGTGAAGAAGGACTTACTGCGTCCATTGTAATAATCACTTTAGCTCCTGCTTTAGCTAAAACTCCTGGAGTATTCATTCTGACATCCCATATCTCTTGTTTGTATGGATTGATAATCATCGGGCCTACAACACAATAGCAGCCTTTTTCTGCAAGTAGACCTGCAATGTGATATCCTTCTGTACAATGCTCTATTGAATAATTAAGATCAAACTCTTCAGCAATTCTGATTGCTGTTACAATATCATCTGCTCTATGAGCATGAATCCTTGCCATATATTCTTTCTTAATAACTTTTACTAATTGCTCTAAACCCAAATCTCTCTCAAAAAATTGCTCTTTCTCTTTAGCATGCTCTTTGTTTTTTATGTAATCTTGAGCTTTGATTAAAGCCTGTCTCATTAAAGCAGCATTTCCCATTCTTGTTGAAGGCATTTTTTTCCTAGAGCCATAAGAGTTTTTTGGATTTTCCCCTAAAGCAAACTTCATTGCTTCAGTATTTGGAATAACCATGTCGTAAACTGTACTACCCATTGTTTTCATGGCAAACCCTGTGCCCCCGACAATATTTGAACTCCCTGGTCCCGTATATGCTGTTGTTATTCCTGCCTCAAGCGATATTTGGATTGCATTATCATCTGGATTAAGAGAATCTACACCCCTGATTTCTGGCCTAACTGGGTCAGTTTTTTCATTCCCGTCAGCTGTTGCCGGAACTTGCACTTCTCCAAATATACCCAAATGAGTATGAGCATCTATAAAACCTGGTGTAATTTCTTTCCCTTTAGCATCCACTACTTCATAATCATTAGGTATTTTTAAATCAACACCTACTTCTTCGATTAGACCATTACTTATTAGTATGATTCCACTCTCTATTACTCCATTAGTTATTGTATAAATCTTTGCTCCTTTTATAGCTAACAAATCTAACATCCTTTCAAATAAGCTATATATAGTTTCAACACTACCCCTTCAATACCTTTTATTGTTATAAAGTTGGAGAAAAAAAACTTCCCAACAATTAACCAAGTTGAGAAGTTTTTAACTAATATTTTATATCAAGCTTCTTAAATGATTTGCTAGAGCTAGCACTCTTTAATAACTTAAGACTCTCTTTTAAAACTATTTCGTGCTGATTGTAGTTTCCTGGTTTCCCAAGAGGTCTTCCCATTGGGAATGGTGTTAATACTATCCTAGGCAAACTCATTGATGCCAGTTTTTCACTAAATGCTTCTGTAGCTATTATTACTGTTGGCAGATTATTCTCTTCAAGAATTCTAGCAACGTGTCCTACAGACACGTGACATACTGGTCAAGCTGGAACTAATACAATACCATCTAAATCGTGCTTCACAATTTTAGGGAGCCAATTCTTATTGACTTCGTTAATTAAAGCTTTTTGTGCACAAGCTCCAACAAATGAGTAAAGTTCATTACAAAGTAGCTTAATATAGCCTTGTTTCTCTAAACTTTTTAATACATCAATTGGAAAAGCTACATTTGGATCAAGTTTTGCCCCAGTAATATCATACCCTCCATGTCTAACACTTAAATCTTGTTTTCTAGTTTCTTTAGGAATGATTGACAGGGATGGTTTCTCTCTTAAAAAGTCAGATATTCTTGCAACTGCGTCATTTTGAGTAAACTCTTTAACATCAAATGGATTAGGATCATCTCCTGATACAAAGTGACCTGTTGAAGTTAAAAGACCTATTTTTGAAACTGATAGATCTTCTCTCATCTTGCAAAATGGTCCTTGAGCATATGTGAACTTTGCATCTCCTTGATAGGCTTTAGCCTGACCATTGACAATATGCTTTATTATTTCATTATAATTGTCTTCATTTAATGAACTAGCAACTAATTTCATCAAGTTCTCAATGAAATTTGCTGCTTCATCATCACTAAAGTTTGCTAAAAACTTAAAACTTAGATTGTTTCTACTACCGTAAGCAAAAGACTTCTTAAACTCGCTAAAAGACATCATAGTAAATCCTCTTCCTTTTTATTCTTCTAGTTCTACTCCTAGTCCATCAGCAATTCTGTTAACATAATTAAAATAAGCAGTTACTTGATTGATATCAAATATATCTTTGTCACTAAAGGAAGCCTCTTTTAGTGTAGTAATATCTTCCTTTGTTATATTACTACTGTCTATAGTTAACTTCTCTGCATACTCAAGCATTTTCAGTTCTCTATTACTGATATTAGCTGCTCTAAAGTCTTTTATCAATTGCTCGTAATTGTCATTTTCGCTAACTAGTCGAAGCGCTGCTCCGTGATTCACTTGTCAATACTGACATGAGTTAGTGGCTGAAACAACTACTGCTATCATCTCTCTTTCTTCACGTGATAAGCCAGATTCTCCAAACATAATCGTTTTGTAAAGATTAAGATGGGCTTCTAATATTTCTGGTTGTAAACTATGTACTTTGAGTATATGAGCTACCCGATTTTTTGGATTATTACTAATCTCTTCATAAAGCTTAGCTAATTTGCCCTGAGCTTCTTTTTCATTTACCATCTTTATATAAGCCAAAGCCTCTCTCTTTTCACTTTTATGCACTAAATTCTATCATTTTCTTACGTTTACGTCAACTTTTACGATGTACTGATTTAGTGATATACTATTAAGAGAGGGGGTGTTCTTTAAGACAATGAATAATGAACTTAAAATTGGTGAGCTTAGTAAACTCGCCAGGGTCAGTGATAGAACCATTAGATATTATGAGGAGATTGGCTTAATTAAGCCTTCTTCAGTTACAAGTGGTGGCATGCGTATTTTTTCAAAAAGAGCTTTACATCGTTTAGAGATTATTAAAACTTACAAAGAGTTAGGTCTTGAACTAAGTGAAATCAAAAACTTACTACCCCTAGAAACAGGACAAACAAAAGCTGAAATGCTAGCAGGTTCAAGAAAAATCTTAACTACACAATTAGATAGAATTGCTGCTGAAATTGATTATTTGCAGGATATTAAGAAGAAACACCTCCTACATTTAAAACTTTTAGATATTTGCGAAAACTGCAAACAAGATACTTGTCCAAAAGATTGCCAAAGCAAGAATGCTTATATTTGAGATCTAATTTGCTAGTAAGTGCTAAAGCAATTGTTAAACAACCGACTATTTAGCAATTTAAAGCAGTTGACAAACAGAGTCTTTTGTAGCAATCTTTATTGTGTAGTAAAAACTAAAAATCATTATATAAGGGGATCTTTCATGACTAAAGCAATTGCATTAGAGCACATTGATAAAAACGCACAAGGATTAGAAGAACTAGCAAGAAGAATCTGGGAGTTTCCAGAGATAGCATATGAAGAACACCAAGCTACTAAATGGACAGCAGAATATTTGCATGAACATGGTTTTACAGTAGAAACTAATTACGTAGGAATGCCAACAGCGATAAAAGCAACTTGGGGTCAAGGAAAGCCTGTTATTGGGCTATTGGGAGAATATGATGCTTTAGCTAATATGAGCCAGAAGCTGACTACTACAAAAGACCCTGTCACTAAAGGAGCACCTGGACAAGCCTGTGGTCACAATCTTTTAGGAGTTGCACATGTTGGAGCAGCAACTAGTTTAAAGAAAGCCCTTGAAGAGAAAAACCTTGAAGGAACAATAATATATTATGGTTGTCCTGCAGAAGAAGTTTTAACAGGAAAAGGTTTTATGGCAAGAGCTGGAGCATTTAAAGAAATTGATTTTTCAATGGCGTTTCACCCAGGGAGTGATAATTCAGTTACAACAGGGCGCATGACTGCTCTAAATAGTGTCATTTTTAAGTTTCATGGTATAACTGCACATGCTGGTGGAGATCCACATAATGGGAGAAGCGCTCTTGATGCAGTTGAGCAACTCAATGTTGGAGCAAACTATTTAAGAGAACATGTTACAGATGATGTTAGAATCCATTATGTAATAACTGATGGAGGACAAGCACCTAATATAGTCCCTGATTATGCTTCTGTCTGGTATTATGTGAGGGCTTTATCAAGAGAAGCTGTTGAGGATACTTATAATAGGCTGATTAAAATTGCTAAAGGAGCTGCCATGTCGACTGAGACAGAGGTAGAGATTGAGTTTTTAGGTGGTTGCTATAATACTCAACAAAATAAAGTCCTAGTAGATTTAATTCACAATACTATGAAAGAAATTGACCTTCCACAGTGGACTGATGATGAAGTTAGTTTTGCCAAAGAGTTGAACTTAGTAAGTCCTAATTATAAGAAATTTAAAGATGCGATTGAAAAAGATGGTCATCTAGCTAATAAGGTATCAGATATAAAAAATGTCAATGGTTATGGCTCTACAGATGTAGGTGATGTTCAACACATAGCCCCTGGAGTTATGTTTTCTACAGCTTGTAAAAACTTAGCTGCACCTGGCCATAGTTGGCAAGTTACTGCATGTTCTGGCCATTCTATTGGAATGAAGGGAATGCTATATGCAGCAAAAGTTATGGCTGCTGCAGGCCTCAAAGCTATCGAAAACCCAGATATCGTTGAAAAAGCAAAAGAAGAGTTTAAGCAAGTAATGGGAGATTATAAATATAAGTGCCCAATGAACGACGAAGTTCCTATTCCTAATGCATAAAAATTAATAAACCTTAGCAATAAAAGATATAGAGTGTCCCCAAATTAGAATTTAATTTTAGAATCTACGGGCACTCTATTTTTTTATAATACCTTAATAGTTAGTATATTATAAAAGTGCTTATCTTCTACTAGCCAACTTCAGTATGAACAGTCTATTCATGGCAATCTAATCCTTTTATGATTTCTTACTATTTATTATACCTTAGTTTATTTATTCTCAATCACCTTAGATCTGTTTTAGTTAAACACTTAAATCAAAGTAGAGCTGTTCATCTCAGTAAACAGCTCTACTTTATATGTTAACACCTAACTTTAAAACTAACTGACCATAACTTTTTCAAGTATGAATTCTTCAACCCACTAGCAAACATTATTGCTCCAGTTCATACATATCTCACATTAAAATACTTCTTGCTATCTACTGTCGGATGACAGTTCATTTTTTTCTAGTGTAACCTACTATACAAGTCACTAACATTCAACACTCTAGAAATTAAAATATTTCTAAATTTACAAAGAAGCTTAGCTATATGATTACATAAGCCAGGATTTAATTTTATTGTTTTCTATACTGATTTTTTATTGGAAAACAGTCCAATCATTACTGTCTTCAATTTCAATTTTTCCATTTTCAACATCATACTTAATATCAAAGAAGTTATTCACATATATTTGACCATTTTGCTTATACTTGTTAATGTAGAATCTCTTGAGAAGAGCACACTTTTTATCTTGTATGTTAACATAAAAATCTAACACTACATTATCATTCAGATCCGAAATATTTATAACTTTATTTTGTTGTAGATGTGTAAATGAAGCAATAAACTTTCTAAATAAGTGATTTATATCACCAGAGTTTGCATCATTTAAAAGATGTATCCAAGTACTATCATAACCTTCTATTAATAACTTCTCTAAATCATTCATAAATGCTTTGTAATCTGGTTGGCCACTTTTAAACTCAATATTCTTATCTAGAACAAATCTACCTTTTTCTACGCCTGCTTCTAAATCTTTTTCTAATACCAAACTATACAAGCTCAAATCAATTGATGAAATCCTTGGAAGTTTACCATCTCTTGAATATAAAGCCTTTGTAGGGGCTTCAAGAGAATAATAATAATTTGTTTGATTAAGCAGAGAGATATAGATAACCTGAGCTTCTTCTACACTTACTTTGCTAGAATCCTCTAGTTTTGATGGGAAAATTAATTTTGGTGAGATAATACTTTTGTAATGATTAATATTACTAAGATTCCATAAATTCTCCGAAAACCGCCAATGAAGTTCCTTTGACATATTAAATTTCATATACATCTCCTTGTCTATTACTTATTTGTTATTGCCCTCTTACAGATTATCCTAAAAGTGACTATCTTCTTAAAATTGGAGACTATCCTTTCCCCAATCATGATACTAATTTATTGAACTGTTTTTTACAGTTTTCAGCATAGATATGTATATTTCCATTTGCATATTTAATATAAACAGGTATATGTTTGACAATAATAATTTCTAGATTCTTTTTCAATTACCTTCTTATTTAGCGATAAAAAATAATATTTTTATTATATTACTATTTAGTTTTCTATTAAAACAAAGGGCCAGCTTACTAGCTAACCCTTTGACTTACTCTAATATATTAGGCTGTATGGATGGTGAGTAAAAAGAATATCCTGGCTTTGCAGCCCAAGCCCAAAGTTCTTTAGGCTCAAATCCGCATTTTTTATAAAACTCATTAACTCCGCTTACTCTTATTATTTCTGCCTTATCACTTCTCTTAACTGTTTCATAGATCATGTACCTTCCAATTCCCTGCTTGTGATAAGCTGTCCGAATATACATCCAATCTATATCAACTTCTTTCACTTCATCTGAAAAAGTAGATATAGATATTCCTGCTAATTTCCCAGTATCTTTTTCTCTTATAAAAAACCACAAGTCTTTATCATATGAAGGGAAGGTTGTCATCTTTCTTATATTATCTTCTGTGAAATAATCACCTAGATCTTCGTTAATAATCTCTGCTGCCATGATATAATGCTCTTTTGCTAATGGATTAAAGTCTAAAACTTCGAACCTTTCATCAAGCTTAGCTTCTATCTTATAGTCCATGTTGTAGTATAAAGGCTCAATAACAGCTTTGTTAAACCCTTCTAAACTATCTTCAACAAGATCATATACAGATTTCTCAATAGTTATACAATCAAAATCATTTACTTTATCAAGAGGAAGATGCATCTTGTTATCATTGCTTAGATAGCATATTAAATGATTATTTCTAACTAGATAATATATGTTTTTTTCTTTATTGTATGTAATGCTTGCTTCTTCAAAAAGTCTCTCCATCTTCCAATAAGCAAATGGAGATAGCTTTGAAGGGTTCTCTTTGTATAGCTCCTTATAAAGTGGTAAAAAATCTTTAAGCTCCACTTTCAATATAATCACTCCTTAAATATTTACAGATTAATGCCTAAATTATATCATAACTTATAAAGTCAAGTCCATAATATTGTGTAAAATCAGATACAATGAATTTAGTGAATTAGTCGTTGTCAGTATTGATGTATCTTCTAGAGG
>PWPR01000230.1 GCA_003557085.1 Clostridia bacterium
AGCCTTACAATAAGCACATAATTCCACGATATACACCTCCGTTCATAACTCTCTTCATTATATATATGCCCATAAATAGAGAGTTCTAAACAAAAATAAGGGAAAAAGATTATTTATTTTAGTCACCAGCCATTTCTTCACTTACACGATAAGTTTTCCAACTTCCCTTCTTAAAGAAGCCAAATAATACTAAGGCCTCTGTTATATCAGCACCCATATAACTAAGTGGCACTACATAATATGGTAAGTTTAAGTAATGCACTGTAATAAATAGGAAAGGTATTTGAAGTAACCATTTTCCACTAATACTTGATACTACATAAGGGAAGTTATAACCTGATCCTGTAAAAACACAACTTAAACTTAAAGCACTGGCAAATATTGTTGCTCCAACTAATGTTATTCTTAGAAGAACTGACCCTATTTCAATTACAGCTCTATCGTTTACAAAAGTCCCAATTAATTGAGGAGCAAAAAGCATAGACAAAGCCGAGATTGAGCCTATCATTAGCAATCCCATCTTTCCTGCAGCATAAGCAGTATCTTCTGCTCTTTCAACATTATTAGCTCCTAAGTTTTGCCCTACAATAGCTCCACCGCCATTTGATAAACCACCCATTACTGTATATGCTACAGCTACTAATCTAAAGGTTATGCCAAAGGCAGCTAAAACTTCCGTTCCATATGACGCTAGAAACCTCATTACTATTAGACCGCCTACTTCTCTGGCAGCCATCTCAAAACCTACAGGCAATCCAATGGTTATTAACTTTTTGTCCATTTCTGGATCAAGTCTTAATAAGCCCTTTAGTCTCAGCTTAATATTAGTAAATCCTCCAAAGAGCACTATCATTCCTAAGATAAAAGCTACAGAACTTGCTATTCCTGAGGCCAGTGAAGCACCAACAATTCCCATTCCAAACCCTCTGATGCCAAGCACCGGCACTGTTTCAAACATTAAAATTGGATCCAGTACCATGTTTAGTGCCGCTGAAACCATCATGATTATCATTGGCTTTTTTGAGTCCCCCACACAGCGCATTGCTGTTGTTGTTGTCACTTGCGAGAAAAATATTGGTAAAAACAGTATCTGCACATAACTATATTCAAGTGCTTTTTCTACAACGGCCAAATCATTTGTTAAAAACATTATTATCGGCCGCAGCAAAAAAGTCATTATTATCATAGTAATTACTGCAACAATAAACTTAAAAACTATTGTTTGCTCAATTGCTCTCGCTGTCTTATCTTCATCATCACGACCATAATGCTGTGATATTAACGAAACCGAACTAATCCCTATAATACTACTAAGTATCCATACCAGAAAGAATAGCGAACTTGAAACTGTTACTGCTGCAACAGCTGTAGCTGATATTCTTCCTATCCAAAACATATCTACTATTGTATAAACGGTTTGTGCTAAAGAACCTAAGATGGCTGGCATAGCCATATACATTAAATTCTTATTCACATTACCTTTTGTTAAATCTCTTCTAATTTTCTTCATTTTTTACACCTACTTCTATTCAATTATCTTTTATTAACTTGCTACAACTTGCATTTCCTTCCACTTACCCTTGAAATAAAAGGACGTCATTATTATGCCTTCACTTAATTCTGCTATGGCAAAGGCTATGGCTGCTGCTACAAAAGGCATTTGGAATACTATTGCTACCAAAAATAGAGCTGGCATCTGCACTGCCCATCTACTTATTATACTAGCCACCATAAATGGCTTATTGTATCCTGAGCCAAAGAAAGCACTACTTAAGCCAAAACTAAAGCCAAAAAATATCATACTAAAAGTCATCGCTTTAATTAGAATAGCTCCATAATATATGACTTCTGCTGAATCCGTAAATACCCCGATGATATTTCTAGCAAAAAACATTACGACTACAAATATTGCTAAGTTGATACTGCCACTTATTTTGGCAGTTAATCTAGCTGTATCTTCAGCTCTTTCAACTTGCTTTATCCCTAAGTTTTGGCCAATTATAGCTCCTGAGCCATCTCCAAGACCCATCATGATCATAAATGACAAGCCTATAAGCCTAAATGTCACACCAACGCTAGCTATAGCACTTGTACCATATAACGCCATTATCTTAATAGCGATAAGGTTAGCTCCTTCTCTTGAAAGCATTTCAAGCCCTAATGGAGCTCCTATAGTCAGAAGCTTCTTATCAATTTCCGGTACTAATCTAAATAGTCCAGAAAACCTTATCTTTATATTAGCTTTGCCACTTAATAAGAAATATAATCATAAAGCTACTGCTACCAAATTGGCAATATTAGTAGCCCAAGCAGCTCCTACTATACCCAGGCCTAAACCTTGAATACCTAAGATAGGTACTGTTTCAAACATCATTATAGGATCAAGTACTATATTAAGTAGTGCTGTTGAAATCATTATAGTCATTGCTTTTTGTGAATTTCCAACACACATCAAAGCAGTGTTCATTGTAGCTGCTGCAAATAATATTGGTAAAAACAATAGTCTTACATAGCCATATTCTAAAGCCTGTGATATTACTAATCCATCATCAGTAATAAACGCTATTAGATGATGCAATATCGGCCAAACTATGATCATAGTAAATATTGCTACAACTATCTTAAAAGCTATTGCTTGCTCTATTACTTCCTTAGTTTTATTTTCATTTTTAGCTCCAAAGCTTTGAGATATCATTGATACTGAACTTGTTCCAATAATGCTACTCAAAACCCAAATAAAATAAAGTATTGAAGTAAATACAGTCACCCCAGCTACTGCACTAGCGGAGATTCTACCAATCCAAAACATATCTACGATATCATAAAACGATTTAGCTAAATGTCCCAAAATTGCAGGTATGGACATAAACATTAAATTACTAAATACATTTCCTTTTGTTAAATCTTTTTTCATATTAATACCAACTTTCTTAACAAATCAAAAAACCGCGCAATAATTGCGCGGCAAATTAGACATAAAAATAGTATTATTCTTTTGCTATATTACATATTAGTACATAAAAAAGAATCTATTTTTGGTCTTACTGCCACGCTGAAATAGCCGCAGTAAAACCAATTCAATGCTCCCATGAATTGATACTGCAGCTTAAATGATGAAATTGCCGCTCCCAATTGTTAATCTATGTTTAATCATGGTTGCATCTCCTTCTTTACTATTTTCCGAAATTGATATTTTTTTAGTATTTTTCGAAATCCATTTTGGATTATATCACAAAATACCATATAAAAGTGTTACAGGTATGTTACAAATTAAATACCTCAATTTTGACATTATAATATTTAACTTTATGTTTTAATTATTCAATATTTCGCCTTCTAATTATCATTTTAGTGCATTTTTATGCAACGCCTCATTTTTCTAATTGGAAAAACTTAATTAAACTAGCTACGGAGTAAATGGCAACTGCTCTTCTGTCACAAATTCTGTTGCAGCTCTAAAAATAACATCCGTTCCTCCACTAGTAACATAGAATCCGTCTCTAGATATAACTAATCCTTCCAGTTGCGATCCTGAAAACTCTACTTTGCCATTAGGAGCATAAAATATTCCAGTAATTGTTCTGCCTCCAGCATTAATAACAATATCTCCTTGTGAAGCAACAATAATTATGTTCGATAGATTGCGGTTTATATTTCGATTATAACTAGTGCCAAAAATCCTCTCCCCTGAAGAAAGCATTGGACTGTTATTTGAAAATGTGTAATTATTATCTTCATACCAAGAACTATCTCGCAAACTAGGCATGTTAATTGCTGGAATGTTTTTTATAGGAACTGTATCCACTTTTTCTGTTTGATTTAAGATGTCCTGATTGAAGTTGTTAGGAGCTTCAAGATTACCTGTGTAATATATCGTTTTTCCTGGTGCAATATAGGGTGTCCACCCTATTTCTAAATCACCATTAACAAAAACATCACCATATATCCTGGCATCTTTGAGGCTAAACTTTCCATTTACATAAATATCTCCATAGATACTTCTCGTTCCATCCCAAAAACTGACATTATCATTAGCAATTATATCACCTGGTTCTTCCTGCGATCCCATTCCTGCACTACCACCTGAAAAATCAATATTTCCATCTATATAAATATTAGAAACTCCTATTTGCGAATTCCCACGGAGCTGACTTGATAACAAGTCACCTTGAATAAAAACTGTTGCTCCATCTCCAAAAACGCTATCTCCGTTAAAGAACAATAGTGTTCCATAGACAAAAACATTGTCAGAAATTACATCCGGGTCAGGAGCTGGGTCTGGATCTGGATCAGTTAAATCTATATCATCCTCATCGCCATCATCAACCATGTCTGGGTGAGACAAAAACAAGTCTCTTCTAAACTCTTTACTACTTTGAAGTACATAGATATCAGGGAATTTCACACTTTCAATCTTATATATAAGTTCATCATTTGAGCTGGAGTATTCTAATATTTTAGCAGCATCTTCGTTGGTAATGCTCCAATCAAGATATCCTCTGCTCACTAACTCACTACTTCCATCAATAATACCTTCACTAATGTATTCTATGCTATTTCTGTCCTGAGTAGCATAAAATCTCTTCTCTGCACTAGCTACTTGTTCTACCAACCTAGTACTTGCTGCCCTATTGGCATTTTCAATAGATGACCGCACAAAAACAAAGCCCCCTGTTGAAAGTATTGCCAGTATTGCTAATACAGCTAATAGTTCTAGCATTGTAAAACCTTTTTTCATTGCAGCCACCTCCCAATTTTACTTATTTCATTGATTTATCTTAAATGCTCAATTATTCTTAAAATATACTATTTATATTATATCAGATAAAGCAAGCATGAAGGTAGGGATTACATTGATAATTAGGATTATAGCAGTAGGCAATATCAAGGAAGTTTATTTAATTAAAGGTATCAAGCATTATTTAGCTAAGCTAGTAGGTAAGATAAATCTTGAAATAATAGAAATAGGCGAGGAAAGGCTCCATCGAAAACCAAGTGAAGCTGATATTGCAAACGCCTTATCCAGTGAAGGTAGTAAGATTATCAATCAGCTTTTACCTAATAGCTTTATCTTAGTACTTGATATTGCTGGAAAAGCTATTAGTAAAACCGTTTTCACTAGGATCCTCAAGAGAGAACTGTATCAAAATAAGCGCAATATTACTTTTATAATAGGAAGCTCCCATGGTTTATCTAGAAAAGTCTTAAGCAAAGCTCATCAAAAGATTTCTTTTGGTAAAATGACCTTTCCTCATCAATTGATGCGACTAATTCTTGTTGAGCAGCTTTCTTCTATTTTTAATCAAAGCTAGGTTTTAAGGGTGAGTTATAATGAAAATTAATATATATACTAAAACTAAGAAATTACTTTCTTTTTATTCTGACGCTATTGACGAGTATCATAAAAGACTTAGCAGATTTGCTAAGGTTAAAGTAATCAAGTTAAGTTCAAGGGAACTAGATAAAAAACTAATTGGCACATATAAAATTAAAGTGAGTTCAACTGGTACTAACTTATCTTCAGGAGAACTGGCTAATCGCTTTCAAGATCTAGCACTAAGTGGCCACTCAGAAGTTTCTTTTGTCATAACAAATCATAGTTTTAACTATGACGAAGAGCTTGCACTTTCTCAGTTCAACTTTTCTGACCAGCTTAGCTTAACAGTCTTATATGAGCAAATATATCGTGCTTTTACTATCAACAATAATTTACCTTATCATAAGTAAAAGCAAGTATTATACTTTAATAACTGTATTATTTGCACAAAACGTAATTATCTTATCCTTTTCCCTTGCTCTATGAGTTAAAATTTGCTATCTTAATTAAGGTTTTTGTTTTTTCACAAAAAAGCTTAAAAAACATACTATTTTAGGGTATAATCATAACCTAAATTGAAATAACGTTTTATTTAAGATATAATTTAGTCTTGATGAACGTGAAGTATAAATAAAGGAGGGTGAACAATGAACACAACAGTACTAAAAGCCCAAACGCGAAATACTACTGGGACCAATAAAGCAAAGAAATTACGTCAATCACATTTAGTGCCAGGTATTTTGTATGGTTCTAAAACTGATAACTTGAATATAGTTTTTGATCAAATTGAACTTGCTAAGTTTTTACAAACTAATGCTAAAGGTTCTACAGCTAATATTTTGCTTGAAGGCGAAGAAATTTTTGCTATAGTTCGTGAAGTGCAAAGAGATCCTATTAAGAGAACTCCTCTGCATATAGACTTCCAAGCTCTACAAAGCGATGAGAAAATTAGAATTACAGTTCCTTTCGTATTTATTGGAAGGGAAACCCTAGGAGAAACATTAATCTTACAAGAATTTGCATCAGGTGTTGAAATTCAAGTATTACCTAAGGATCTAATTGACAGAGTTGAAGTTGATATCTCTGGATCAAGCTATGGAGACTCTATGACAATTGGTGAGCTTGAAATAGCTAAAAATGAAGATATTGAAATTCTTTCAGAGTACTCTGATCCAATCTACTCAATTATCGAAGCTGATGTTTTTGAAGAACCAGAAACTGATGAAGAAATTGAAGAAGGCGAAGAAATGCCAGAAGTTATTGGTGAAGAAGGCGAAGAGGAAGAAGAAGAAACAGAAGAAAAGCCTGAATAACACAAATCTGCTGCATATCATAGATGTGCAGCTTTTTTACTTTAAAAACCTAGTCACTTTAGTTATTTTTAAGAAGTTACCTGACTAAGATGGTCATATGCTTGCTAGTGCTCCTTTATTATGATAAAATGTTTCAGTGTTGCAAATCATTATCAAAAAGGAGAGTTATTTTGACATATAATAAGAAACTTTGGGAAGAGTGTGCTAACTTTCATAGACATATATGTCCTGGCTTAGCAATTGGCTTTAAAGCAGGAGAATATATTAGAAAGCTTTGGGGCGTAAAAGCATCCATAGATGAAGAGATTGTCTGTGTAACTGAAAATGATGCTTGTGGTGTTGATGCGATTTCTTATGTTCTAGGATGCAGTCTTGGTAAAGGCAATCTAATTTTTAGAGATCGCGGGAAAAATGCCTATTCATTTTTCCACAGAGAAACCAGTGAAGCAATTAGACTAGTGCGAAAAGCCAATACAAAAGGATTATCAAGGGAAGAAAGCTTAGAGTTTTATCTAAAAACAGATCCAGAGGAACTATTTGAAATTAAAAAGCCTCATTATGAGCTGCCTCCAAAAGCACAGTTTTTCAGTTCAAGTCCTTGTAGCAAATGTGAGGAAATTACAGCTGAACATAGATTAAGGATTTCTGACGACAAGCTATATTGCCTAGATTGCTATGACGAGTATGATAGAAGATGGTAAATAAAAAGCAGCGCATATCAAAATGCGCTGTTTTATCTTTTCATAAGTTCAAAACTTAAGACATATATAATTTCATCTTTATTTGCACTTAAACTTTCTAGATCTTCTAAATGATCAACTGAAGTTGTTAGCAGTTCATTGCCATAAGTTGACTTAGTTTTTAGAATAATATTCTTTTTACTGGCTACATATTCTTTTTCTGTAATAACTGAAGTCGTTGAGCTTCTTCTATAAAAATCAGGAATCTTCATATTAGACTTGGAATAGCCTGTTTCAGTGATTTTTGAAATCGCCAAATCTACTTCACCATCTAATTGCTCACTAAATGAAACTGCCATCAAAAAGCTATCTGCATCTAAATTAAGCTGAGAACCTGAAGTTGTGAAGCTTCTTACTCCTTCATCTGTTACCTCATCCAAATAAATATTAATCCAGTTATAGTCCTTTATATTAACTACCTCAATCAAATACGCCTCTTTTACATTTGACATACTCTTAACTAATGCTTCTTCCCGCTGAGTTAACTCTGCTCTTCTAATAGTAATTGGTTCCTCTATTTCTAGCTGTTCAGTTTCTACATTTGCACATCCAGTCAAAAATATGAGTAGAGCCATAAATACTGCTACTTTTTTTATCATTTTTTACCTTCCTATAAAAATATCTCTACTTCCATTCTGATATTTTCTAATTTGTTTTCTAACTTTTCTATTAACCTGTCTAAGTCCTCAAAGTTATGCTCTCTTGCTTGATATGAACAGTTTTTTATACATCTACAGCACATAATACAAGATTCATTAGCGTCTGATTGTGGACTTTCTAGTGGGATTGCCCCTACAGGACATTCTCTAGCACAAACTTCACATAATACACAATTTTGATTTGTGTTTGTAAAGTATGGACTAACTCTTGCTTTACCTTCTGGAGCTTCTCCAGGAACATCTACTTCGCTAAAATTCTCCTTTTCAAGTTTATCATTTATCAATAAGCCAAAGGCATATTGTTTTGCACCGTCTAAATCATCTGGCCTATCACTAGCAATCCTTTTAGAATATGAATGCTCCCCTATAAAAGCTGCTGCTCCTATAACACGAATATTTTTTTCATTCAGCAAACTTTTCATTTCTGCCAAAGCATTATCATAAACTCTATTACCATAAACCGCTATTATTATAGCATATTTTCCACCACTTAACTTATTTGATAGAAACTCATTAAATAGTCTAGGGATCCTGCCAGCATATACTGGTGCCCCAATTAACAATAAATCATCCTCTGACAAGTTAATGCTATCTTCTCTGGATCTAGGTAATAATAAATCATGTTCTATTGCTTTGAGATTAATTGCTTTGGCAACTTCTCGTAGAGTCTTTTTGGTAGTTTCAGTAGGGCTAAAATACAATAAATTTACTCTCTTCATAACAATTCCTTTCAAAACAGTCTAGGATTTTCTAAGTTATTAAAACATTTTATGTTTTAAACGTATAAAAATACTAAAAAGTTTCACTCATCTCTTTTTTTTTCATAAAATCTAGTACTTATTAAGGAATTACTGCTTTTAAAGAAAAACTTAGTAAAGTTTTATGCATAAGCGTAAGTATTTACGATATAATACATAAATAAACATAGAGAGAGGAGAGATTTAATGAGTAATGCAGGTTTTGCCCTTTTACTATCTTTGTTTGCAGGTCTAGCAACTACTATAGGCAGTGCTATAGCCTTATTTGCAAAGACTACAAACAAGTCCTTTTTATCAATCTCACTTGGATTTTCAGCTGGTGTTATGATTTATATATCAATGATTGAAATGTTTGATGAAGCGGTTGAAGCACTTGAAGTTGCCTATTCAGGAGATACTGCTTATTTATATGCTACCATTGCCTTCTTTGTAGGCATAGGTATTATTGCCATAATAGATAAGTTTGTTCCTGATGCAATAAATCCTCACGAACCTAAAGACGTCCTAAGTGAATGCACAGAAGACTTGACAGAAGAAGAATGTCTTGAGCTTGAAACCAAAGCGCAAGAAAATGATGAGCTAATGAAAACAGGTTTATTTTCTGCTGTAGCTGTTGCAATTCATAACTTCCCCGAAGGAATAGCAACTTTTGCAAGTGCTTTAATAGATCCAGCTCTAGGGGTAACTGTAGCCATTGCAGTGGCCATTCACAACATCCCTGAAGGAATTGCCATGGCTTGTCCCCTCTGCGCCGGCGGGATGCGCATTAGGTGGATCCTGCTCTATACGGGCCTGGCCGGGTTTCCAATGGGTGTGGGTGCCTTTCTGGGTGCCAGCATCGGTGCCATTTCCCCGCTTGTCCTGTCACTGTCATTGGGCTTCGCCGGCGGGGCAATGCTTTTCATCATTTTTAATGAGCTAATTCCCGGTTCACAGGGCTCGGGAAGGGGTCATGCGGGAACATTTGGGGCTGTCTTCGGCACCATAGCAGGCATTCTTC
>PWPR01000174.1 GCA_003557085.1 Clostridia bacterium
TGCTTCAGTAGGTGCTGGTGAAACATCTGTAACATCACCGATGCCTGGTGTAGTTTTAGATGTTAAAGTTAGTGAAGGCGACAGTGTTTCTTCTAATGATGTTTTACTTGTATTAGAAGCAATGAAGATGGAAAATGAAGTTATGGCTCCATGTGATGGTGTTATTGCTAGTGTTACAGTACAAAAAGGCAGTAATGTTAATGCTGGTGACATTATGGTGGTTATAAAGTAGCAACATTGGAGGGATAATATTGCTTGGTGATGCGTTTGTAAAATTTTTATCGGAAACTGGTTTCGCTGTTATAACTTTGCCAGAATTAATAATGATTCTAGTTTCTTTAGTGTTGATATATTTAGCGATTGTTAAGAAGTTTGAACCGCTATTATTACTACCAATTGGTTTTGGTGTATTATTAGCTAATATTCCTCTTTCTGGTATTATGGCAGAACCAGTAGGTGAGGATATAGGTGGCTTGTTCTATTATTTATATCAAGGTGTTAAACTTGGTATATATCCACCGCTCATATTTATGGGAGTAGGTGCAATGACAGACTTTGGTCCACTCATTGCTAATCCTAAGACTTTTCTATTAGGTGCAGCTGCACAAATAGGTATCTTTGTAACTTTCTTAGGTGCTTTAGTGATGGGCTTTAGCCCTGAAGCAGCAGGTGCTATTGGTATTATCGGTGGAGCTGATGGTCCAACAGTTATTTATTTAGCATCTAGGTTAGCTCCTGAAATTTTAGGTCCATTAGCTGTAGCAGCTTATTCATATATGGCATTAGTACCTATTATTCAGCCTCCTATAATGAGAGCTCTAACTTCTAAGAAGGAAAGACAAATTGTAATGAAACAGCTAAGACCTGTTTCTAAAGTAGAGAGAGTACTATTTCCAATAATTGTAACACTGTTCTGTGGATTACTCTTGCCAGCAGCTGTACCGCTACTTGGTATGTTGATGTTTGGTAACTTAATGAGAGAGAGTGGAGTAGTAAATAGATTAAGTGATACAGCACAAAATGCTTTGAATAACATTATAGTTATATTCTTAGGTTTGACTGTAGGTGCAACAGCAGATGCAGCCTCATTCCTAAACGTAGATACCTTAAGTATTATAGCTCTAGGACTATTTGCATTTGCAGTTGGTACAGCAGGTGGAGTCCTTCTAGCTAAATTAATGGGTTCTATTTCTAAAGGTGATATTAACCCACTTATTGGTTCAGCTGGTGTTTCTGCAGTTCCTATGGCAGCACGTGTAACACAAAAAGTTGGTCAAGAGGAGAATCCTCAAAACTTCTTGTTAATGCATGCTATGGGTCCAAATGTAGCTGGTGTAATTGGTTCCGCAGTTGCAGCAGGGATTATGCTATCAATCTTAGGGTAAGTAAAGGTAGGTAAACTGGAAAAATAGACAAGGAGCTTGTATATGAAAAAAATAACAGTTGGAGTATCTAACCGACATATTCATGTATCACAAGAAGATCTGGAAAAACTATTTGGTCCTGGTTATGAACTTACTAACTTTAGAGACTTAGCACAGCCTGGGCAGTATGCTTGTGAGGAATGTGTAGAAGTATGCGGTCCTAAAGGCTGTTTTCCAAAAGTGAGAATTTTAGGCCCAACTAGAGCTAAGACTCAGTTTGAAATTTCTCTTACTGATAGCTATGCTTTAGGGGTTAAGAATGTACCTGTCAGGGATTCTGGTGATTTAGCAGATAGCCCAGGCATTACAATCAAAGGCCCTAAAGGGACAGTAGAGCTTGACGAGGGTGTTATAGTTGCTAAACGACATATACACATGTTACCTGAAGATGCTAAAGAGTTTGGTGTCAATGATAAAGATCTAGTTAAAGTAAAAACAGTTGATAACGAGAGACAACTAATTTTTGATAATGTGCTAGTAAGAGTACATGAAAGCTTTGCACTAGAAATGCATGTAGATATTGATGAAGCTAATGCAGCTATGCTAAAAAATGGAGATCAAGTATCAATAATAAAGTAATGTACATTTTTAAAAGACACCCAACCTTGGGTGTCTTTTTTAGATAGTCAATCTTAACTTTCAGTCATTTTTGAAATATTGCTAAAACCCTCCCCGAGAACTTGATGAACATTGCTAACAATCACAAATGCATCAGGATCAATGTCACTAATTATTTCCTTAATTTTTGACACTTCATTTCTCCTGATAATTACTATAGCTGTTAATTTATCTTCTTGGGTATATGCTCCTTTTGAGTACAAAAAAGTAGCACCTCGATTCATAACAGTCAATATTTGCTTAGCAATTTCTTCATTATTATCGCTGATGATTCTCACTTCTTTAGTATAAGAAATGCCTTCTTGCACAGTATCAATCAGTTTTGTAGTTACATACAGCCCAATTAAAGCATACATTGCATACTCAGGTGTGAAGAAAAGAGCTGCTGAAACTATAACTAAAACATCAATGCTCAGCAAAGCTTGTCCTAAGGAAATTGGTGTATACCTAGATAAAATTCTAGCAAGTAAGTCCGTGCCACCTGTTGAACCTTGAGATCTAAAAACAATACCAATTCCTATACCACACAAAACTCCACCGAAAAGAGTGGCAAGTAGAGGATCTGAAGTTAAAGGTATTATATCTTCAAGTAAGTAAACAAAACCTGAAGTTGCTAAAGCACCGACAATTGAATTTAGAGCAAATTTCCAGCTTATCAGAACTCCACTTATTATTAACAGTGGAATATTTGCGGCAAATAAAAATATTCCTGGGGACAAACTAAAAAGATGGTATAATATAGTAGCGATACCGCTTAAGCCACCTGCGGCTATTTTATTAGGTATCATAAGGGCGCTAACACCAACAGCAGTAATAAAACTGCCAATGAGAATACCTATCAAGTTGGTTATTCTTTTTAACATTTTCTCATCCTTTCTAATGGAGGTAATTATTATGACAGAAAAACGATTAAGAGACTATTGTATAGAAATAGGACAACTAAAGCCTGGGAAACATAATGCACTTACAGATGTCCCTGGTATTAAAGTTGGCCATGTTACTATTAATGATAACACCAATGGCTGTGCAAGAACTGGTGTAACAGCTATCCTACCACATAGTGACAATATTTTTCAAGATAATTGTGCAGCAGCAATATATATACATAATGGATATGGTAAAGCAATGGGTATAGCACAAGTTCAAGAACTAGGATATATTGAGACTCCGATTATGTTAACAAATACTCTCAATATTGGCAAGGTTTCAGATGGTTTGATACAATATTTACTGAAAGAGAACCCTGATTTGCGATCTGTTAACACAATTGTTGGAGAGTGTAATGATAGTAAACTTAATGAAATTGAAAAAAGATTTGTAACTCAAGAAGATACTATAAAAGCTTTAGAGAATGCTAGTACTGGACCAATTAAGGAAGGAAATGTAGGTGGTGGTACTGGTATGGTTGCATTTGGTTATAAAGGTGGTATTGGGACTTCCTCAAGGATAATAAAAATAGATGACAAAACATATACAGTAGGTTGCTTAGTACAAGCAAACTTTGGTAAAAGAGAAAACTTGGTTATAGATGGAATACCAGTAGGAGAAACTCTTGAAAAAGATTATGATATGCATGATGGCTCTGGATCTATAGTTATAGTAATTGCTACTGATGCTCCTTTTGATAATAGGCAACTTTACAGAATTGCCAAGAGAGCTAGTATGGGTTTAGCAAGGACAGGCTCAGTAGCTTCGCATGGTAGTGGTGATTTTGTTATTGCTTTTTCTACAACTAATCGTAAGAAAAGAACAGCAAAAGGCGAAATCTCACAAACGATAATGGCAGAAGATGGTGCAACAATGTATGAATTCTTTAAAGCTTCAGTAGAAACTACGGAAGAATCTATTATTAATGCTATATTTGCAGCAGATACTATGATAGGAAGGGACAATACCAAGATAGAAGTATTGCCAAAGGACATAGTTTTAAGTATTATAAAAAATTATAGATATGAATTTAGTAAAAATTAGAAGGTGAAATAATGAAGCAGTATTATCATTTATTGACATATGGATGTCAAATGAATGTGGCAGACAGCGAAACAATTGCAGGGATTTTAGAAGAAAAAGGATATAGTTATACAGATGAATTAACTACAGCAGATTTGATATTTGTAATAACTTGCGCAGTGAGGGATAATGCAGAGCAAAAAATATATGGGAAACTAGGGGAGTTAGTGAAACTTAAAGAAAGTAAGCCACATATGATTTTAGGGATAGGTGGTTGCATGACACAGCAAGATGAGATAGCTAAAAGAATTTATCAAAGATTCCCTGGGATGAATATAGTTTTTGGAACTGATAATCTTCACAAGCTTTCACAAGATCTAGATATAATAATTGAAGAAAGCAAGAGAATCATGGATGTCCATGAAATTACAGGCAATATTTATGATGATCTTCCTAAAACACATACTGAAAGACACCGAGCTTTTGTAAACATAAATTTTGGATGTAATAATTTTTGCACTTATTGTATTGTGCCTCATGTTAGAGGTCAAGAACGAAGTAGATCAATTAAGTCTATAAAAAATGAAGTTGCTAGATTAGCAGCTAATGGTTACAAAGAAGTAACTTTACTCGGGCAGAATGTTAACTCATTTGGAAGTGACTCAGATAATGACACAAACTTTGTTAAGTTGCTGAAAAACTTGATTGAAATAGAAGAAATTAAAAGAATAAGATTTATGACTTCTCATCCTAAAGACATGAGCTTGGAACTTATACAATTAGTAAGAGATGAAGAAAAAATGTGTAAACATATACATCTACCTCTGCAATCTGGCAGTTCTAAAATTCTTAATAAAATGAATAGGAAGTATGATCAAGACAAGTATTTAAATCTTGCTAGATATATCAGAAAGGAAATACCGCAAGCGACTATAACTACTGACATTATAGTAGGTTTTCCAGGAGAAACAGAAGCTGACTTTTTAGAAACATTAAGGGTAGTAGATGAAATAAAATTTGATGCTGCTTATACATTTGCATATTCAAAAAGACCTGGTACCCGAGCAGCTTGTTATGAAAATCAAGTTTCTGAGGATGAGAAAAAAAGCAGACTATATAAACTAATAGACAGAGTTAACATGTATATGGAGATAAGTAATAAAAGTAGATTAGGTCAAAAAATATCTGTCATGGTAGATGGCACAAGTAAAAAAGACAATGAAGTACTTAGTGGAAGAAGTGATGATAATAAGTTAGTACATTTTAGAGGAGATTATAAAGTAGGAGATATAATAGAATTAGAAGTTTATGACTATTCACCACATGTATTATGGGGTAAATAACGGAGGTTATCATTTTGTACACACCAATGCTGAAGCAATATCTAAGAATAAAACAAAAGAATAAAGATAAAATCATTTTCTTTAGATTGGGAGACTTTTATGAGATGTTCTTTGATGATGCAAAAAAAGCATCAAAAATACTTGATATAGTCTTAACATCTAGAAATGCAGGAGATGGTAATAGAGTTCCTATGTGTGGTATACCCTATCATTCTGCTGATAGTTACATCTATAAGTTGGTTGAGCATGGTGAGAAGGTAGCTATATGTGAACAAGTCGAAGATGCTAAACAAGCTAAAGGATTAGTTAAAAGAGAAGTAGTAAGAATTATAACTCCAGGCACTTTAGTTGATAGCCAATATTTAGCACCAGATAAAAACAATTATTTATTTAGCATAGCAGCATATGAGTCTTGTTATGCATACTCATATTTAGATATTTCTACTGGTCAGTTCAAGTATGGTTGTTATGATCAAGTTGATTGTGATTATAGATTGCTTGATAAAATTAAAAAATTGAGACCTAGTGAGATTATAACTTGTGATAAGTTCAATCTTGATTTAGCAAAAATCAATAATGATTATGACATAGAAGTTATTAAAAAATGTGAGTCTGACATAATTTTAAGTATAGATGTAAAGATTGAAAATATTAAAAAGGAAGAGAGAAAAGCACTAACTGTAATGTTGCAATACATCAAAAATAACCAGAAGGATTTACTCAAAAGGATAACTGAGGTAAGTTTTGATGACGAGCAAAAAAACATGTTGCTTGACTCTACAACAGTAAATAATCTAGAACTAATTGAAACATTAAGAGACAAAAAGAAGGCAGGTTCTTTATTTAATTTACTAGACCAATCGAACACAGCTATGGGCAGTAGATTATTGCGAGAGTGGATTTTAAGTCCACTTATAAATATTAACAGTATTGAAACACGACAAAACACAGTTGCTACTTTATTAGATTATCACTCTCTTCAGACTGATTTGATAGAAAACCTAAAAAATATTATTGACATAGAAAGACTTATAGCCAAGCTAGCAACTTATACTGTAAATGCTAAAGACTTAGCTAGTTTAGCATACTCATTGAACTATGTTGATATAATAAGAAACATTATCAGCAGTTATGATGACCATGTTTTTAACAATATAAGTAATAGTTTTACTAATGCCAAAAACATTTCTGAAATGATAGAAGCTTCTATAATAGAAGATCCTCCCAGTAGTATTAGAGAAGGTGGAATAATAGCTCATGGCTATAACAAGGAAATAGATAGATTAAGAAAAATTAAAGATGGCGGAGAAGAGTGGATAGCTGAACTTGAATTATTAGAAAAAGAAAAAACTGGCATAAAAAATCTAAAGGTTGGATACAATAAAGTCTTTGGATATTATTTAGAAGTCACAAAATCAAATATATCTAATGTGCCTGATTATTATATTAGAAAACAAACTCTCGCTAATTCAGAAAGGTACATTACACCTGAGTTAAAAGAAAAAGAAGAGGAAATTTTAAATGCACAAGAAAAACTTCAGGATTTAGAGTATTCAATATTTCAAGATATTATTTTTCATCTCCTTTCGTTTGTTAATGAAATTCAAAAAATTGCCAGAGACATTGCTAAGCTAGATGCTTTAGTAGCTTTTTCAATAGTAGCTAGTAGAAATGATTATGTAAAACCAACGTTAGTTAATAATAGACTTGTTGATATTAGAGAAGGAAGACATCCTGTTGTAGAAAAGGTGATTAAACAAGGAGATTTTATTGCAAATGATATTAATCTAGATCAAGAATCTACTTTTCATATTATTACAGGGCCAAATATGTCTGGTAAAAGCACCTTTATGAGACAGGTTGCATTAATAATAATTATGGCACAAATGGGGAGTTATGTTCCTGCAAGCCATGCAGTTATAGGAATAGCAGATCGAGTATTTACACGTGTAGGAGCTTCTGATGATATTTTTTCTGGACAGAGCACATTTATGGTCGAAATGAATGAGGTCGCAAATATTTGCAAAAACGCTACAAACAGAAGCTTTGTTATATTAGATGAAATAGGTAGAGGAACAAGCACTTATGATGGTATGAGTATAGCAAGGTCTGTTTCAGAGTATCTGTTAAACTTAAATTGTAGAGTGTTGTTTGCTACACATTATCATGAGTTGGTAGATTTAGAAGATAGGTATTCCAAAATAAAGAATTACTCTGTTGCAGTTTATGATGATGGTGATGATATAGTTTTCTTACACAAAATTATTCCAGGTGCAAGTAATAGAAGTTATGGAATTCATGTTTGTAAACTGGCAGGGATTCCTGAAACAGTGATTAAAAAAGCAGAAAGATATTTAGATGAGTTAGAAACTTCTAACAAAAGAGAAAGCTCTATAATCCAGCAACTTTCTATAGATGCTATAGTAAATGATGAAAACCCTGTTATAGAAGAAATAAAATCATTAAAGCTTGAGAAGATGACACCACTTGATGCTTTAAACAAATTATACAAATGGCAATCTAAGTTAAGCGAGGAGATTACAAATGAGTAGAATAAAACTCTTACCAAATAATGTAATCAATCAGATAGCAGCAGGAGAGGTAATAGAAAGACCTGCTTCTGTTGTAAAAGAGTTACTAGAAAACGCTATTGATGCTAATTCTGATCAAATTACTCTTGATATAACAGAAGGTGGTCTTAATCAAATCAGAGTTTTAGATAATGGAGTAGGTATGTCTCTAGAAGAAATAAAAATGGCTTTTATAAGACATGCTACTAGTAAAATTTTCAGCGAATCTGACTTAAGTACTATAAGCACATTAGGCTTTAGAGGAGAAGCACTGCCAAGCATAGCATCAGTAAGTGAGGTTGTTATCAAGTCAAAGCAAAAAGATGAACTGCAAGGTCATAAAATGGTTTTTGATAATGGAAACCTAAAAAATACTAAAATAGTAGCTTGTCAAAAGGGTACTGAAATAATTGTTAACAATATATTTGAAAAAATTCCTGCTAGAAAGAAGTTTCTTGGAACTAGCAGAGGAGAAAGTCAGAGAATAACTGAGGTCTTTCAAGACCTTGTCTTTTCTAATACTGACATTAGTTTTTCTTACATTAGGGATGACAAGTTAATTGTTAAGACATTAGGTGATGGGAAATTAGACAACGTTATAAGTGAAATTTTAGGAAATGAATATACAAGAGAAAGCCTGTCAGTTAATTTTAATATGGGTGAGTATAAAATTACTGGAGTTATTTCCAAACCTAACTTTAATCAAGCCTCTAGAAAGAAGCAATACATATATGTTAATAATAGACCGATTAATGATGGAACAATAACACATGCTCTTGAGTATGCTTTTGGCAACTTAATACCAAAAGGAAGATTTCCTTTTGCAATTTTATTTCTTGATGTGCCAAAAAATGACGTCGATGTTAATGTTCATCCTAATAAAAGAGAAATCCGATTTAAAGATAGACGCTTTATTCACTCATTAGTCTTAAAAGCAGTCAAGAATACTTTATTAAGCAAAGATGAAATCGTTAGAACAACTCTTCATAAAAAGGAAGAAGCTAAGTCACAACAGTCTCTAAGGCTAAATCTGACACAAAATGATAAAGAAAACTATCAAGAAATGCAAGGTCATAACAGTCAGCTTTTGAAAGATAAAGAAACAAGTTTTGCTCATAAAGATTATTCTACAAGAAATAGAGAAAGTGTTGTTTTCGAAAACAACCAAAATGATATAAAAGAAGATATGAGAGAAGTTCCAAAACCACTTCAAAATATTAGTGTTTTAGGTCAAATACATTCTTCTTTCATTGCTATTCAAAATACTAATGGATTAGCATTAATTGATCAACATGCAGCACATGAGAGAATTATTTACAATAGAATGAAATATTCAAATGTAAAATGGAATATTCAAATGTTTGCAGTCCCTTTAAAAATATCATTTACAAAATTAGTTTTTAATAATATTTTAGATTATCTAGAAGATATCAAAAATATAGGACTTGATATTGAACCATTTGGAACAAATAGTTTCATTCTAAGAGGAATACCTGATTTCTTAATTGACTACATTGATAAAAGAGATATTAAAGAGACTCTGGAAGAGATATTTAAAGATAAAGATAAAATAAAACGATGGAAACAAGAAATATTAATAGGGATTTCCTGTAAGGCTGCTATTAAGATTAGGCAAAGCTTGTCTAATAGAGAAATTTTTAAGTTGATTGAAGATTTAGCCAAGACAGAAAATTGGCAGTACTGCCCTCATGGAAGACCAACTGTTTTAGAGGTTTCATTTAATGAGCTTGAGAAAATGTTTAAAAGGACATGATTTCATGAAAAATA
>PWPR01000008.1 GCA_003557085.1 Clostridia bacterium
CAAATATAGTTTAGATTCATGACTTTGTCAAGTTAAAGTATTTTGATAAGTTCATTATGAGAATAGTGATATTGCTAACATTTAATGCGATTGAGAAAATATTTAGAAAGCTAAATCTGCTTTACAAAAAACGGTGTCTCAGCACCTTAGCTAGAAGTTTTCAAGGTTAGTGTAAAGTTATTGTTGGACGAAAAATAAAAAAAAGAGAAGCACCCCAAGATATGTTAGAATTTAAGTATCAACAAAAAACAAAAACATAAGGGGTGCTCTCAATGAACATTATACAAGAGATTAGTGAAATAGTCATTAGTAAAGGCATGAAAGATATAGAAGAAGTAATGCTAGAAGGTGGAAATATCTCAGAACTAACAACTAAAATAGAGAAGGTAGTCAATGGGATAGGAAGAGAGTTAACAAGGTATATACTAGAAGAAACAGATAGGGAAGTACGAGAGAGTAGAGAAAGAAAAAGAAAGTGGAATATACAAAAGCGAGGCGTTGAAAATACATACCAGACAATCTTTGGAGAAGTGAGGTATGAAAGAACATATTACAAGCGTAAGCAGAAAAAAGAGTTTGTATATTTATCAGACTTAGTATTTGGAATTGAGTCAAATTGTAAAGTAGAACCTATGATAAAGATAAGAGCGATAGAAAAAGCTATAGATATGTCATATGAGAAAAGTGGAGAACTAGCAGCAAAAGACATCAAGTTAAGCAAGCAGAGTGTAATGACAGAGATCAGAGCATTGGGAGAAGTCAAGAAGGAGTCAAAAGCAGAAGAGAAGAAAGAAGCAGTACGTAAGCAGAAAAACTACTTAATTAGAAACTGGGATGGCATAGTAAATGCAAAGGAGCCAGAGTACATAGGGTGTAGTGCAGAAGGGCATGTAAGCCACATACTATCAGCTAGACTAAGTTCAAGACCAATGGGATGGTCTAAGCTTGGTGCCAATTTGATGGCTAATCTGAGAGCCTATAGAGCTAATTGTGGTAAGATTGTAAATATGTTTTATGCTAGAGCTAAAAAGCAGGAATTGCAAAAGAAAAGAATTTTAATGGATGAAGAAATAGTTAAAAAGAGACTAAGAAAAACTACCTATGAGACTAGAGGTAATATTACTGTGTTGAATATGGGTAAAAAGACCTGGCTTTCAGGATATCTGAAGTCAGTTAGAGGGCTTTAGCTTAATAAAAATTCCGGGGTGTATATTTTTTTCTTTTATATCCAACAATCAATTGACGATATCTTGAAAGTTCAATTATATTGACTGTAAAAATTTAATTAAGTATACTGTTTGTAACAGGCTAAAGCATGAAAGTTTTAAAGTATAATTGTCAAACTTTTGCTTTATACAATAGATTTAGCTCCCTAGGCTAGAATCAAGTTAGCAGATTATGACTAATGCCTGATAATTTGCAAGAAAGAGAGAATGCTATGAAAAAATTAATGTCTATTGTTTTGATGCTTACTTTAGTTATTAGCTTATTTCCAAGGCTGGAAGTTGCTTTAGCTCAGGAGTATGAATGGGTCTTAGTTAACGTGATAGGATATCCAAATAATGAAGGGTGGGACCAAGCTAACTCGCATGAAAGTTATACTAACACTTACTCATATTCACATGGTAGCTATTCTGTAACTACTACTTATGACGGAAGGGCTGAAGAATGGAGAAATCCTCCCAAAAAAACAGGGGAGAACATAACACTAAAAGGGTCCTTTTCGGATATACCACAAAGATTTAAAGCAGGAGAAGAAGTATCAGTAGTTATTAATATGACAGCAGAAAACAATAAGCAGTCTTTTTTTGCTTTTTCTGCTTCTGCAAATATTCAGTTTGATAATGTGGATGTTAAACCTGGGAGTAGAAGTGCAGCATCTATTCGCCTAGTTGATAAAGATGGAGAGGCAGCTTTCTCACTTGAAAGCACAAATAACTACGCTGCGGTAAATAAGACTGTTACAACAAATGCTCCAAAGGGTCGCCAAGAAGGGGACCAAATTGCTTTAACAACAACCTTCCTTAGAGGAGTAACTATGGGTACTAGTTACATTTATGAATGGAGACCAGCAGGTTGGGATGCTGTAGAAGTCTCCGCTTATAAAAGTACCAATGAAAAAGAACCTCCTATGGGGGTAGTCCCACCTAGCTCGTGGTTTACTTTCCCAGAAGAATATCCAGAAGTGGGTCCACCTGCTGATATTTTTGTTACTGACTTATATGGAGACGTTGAGATTCATGTATTTGAAAATGGTTTATGGGATACTTACAATCCAGTTTTAGGGGCAAACTTGCCAGAAAATGCTGTTATTTCAACATATGATAATAGCGGTATTGAGCTGTATATTGAAGGCATGGGACCTTTTACTGTTAGACCAAATACCGATATAGGCATTGGCTCTAAACCAGAAGCAGAAGGAAAAATAAGCATTTTCGTTGGGCATGTATGGGGAACTTTTAAAGAGGTAATGAGAACAGTATATATGGATATTCCTATGTCTCAAGCTGCTGCTGGAATTAAAGGAACTACCTTTGAGCTAATAGACGATGGAGAGGTTTCAACAGTGTTAGTTTATGAAGGAGAAGTAGAGTTTAAGTCACTCAGTTTAGGCGGTTCAGTACTAGTAGGAAGCGGTGAAACTGTCAAAATATCAAAAACAGAAATAGGCGAGATAGAAGAATTTAATATTGAAGCTGAGTTAGCAAAATGGGATCAAAAAACACAGGACCTAACATTATTAGCTATAGAAGAATACCAAGCGTCTTTAATAGAAATAGATGAGTCAACTATTGAAGAAGAGGCTGTAGGTGAAAATACCCAAGATGAATCTAATGATGGTAGTGGATTTCCCATTGCAATAATCTTTGGTGCAGTGATAGTACTATTTGCAGTAGTTGCTTTTATACTCTTAGGTAGGAGAAAAACTAAGAAGATAAGCAATAATTTATCTTCAAGTAATTATCAAGATCATAGCTATAGTAATGAAGCAAGAAAATACTGCAATAATTGTGGAAATGAAATAAACGAAAACAGTAAGTTTTGCAAAGAGTGTGGAAAATCCCAAGAATAATTTCAGAAACTTTTTTAAGATAACAAACCCCAGAATATCAACATAATTATTGAAAATGAAAAACTAAGTTTAATGAACTGTTAAATTAGTGAGTATGACTACTATTTTTGCAGTATGTAAGAAGAAAACAGTTGCAATTAAGAAATGTAAAAAAGATTTTGGCATAAAGACTAGATAGGTTTCGGAATAAAAATACATAAAATTAAAGGGATGTCTCTAAAAGAAATAATTGAGGCATACCCTTTATTAATATTAGCGATTAGTATTGATTTGCCTATGTTTCACTAAGGCATAATTATCTGCTGGATGTTGCCATCAACTGAAATTTGAGAGTGGTTGACGTAATCAATGATTAACTGATCTATATGGTTACTATTATCTATGTGAATATATCCTAAATACATTATCTCATAGTTTGGATTATATACATAAAGGTGTAGTTTGTCGGGACCACTAGGTGGATTTGCCATAGAGAAGATAAACATGTAGATATCGTCTACAAACAGGTCATTCACCAAATAGCGGTGATGAGCCAACATTGGATCTATTCCTTGAAAATTATAAATAGAATCATGATTAAATATCAAGTATAACTCCTCTGTAGTTTGTACAACATTAAACGAATCTAGCTTATCTTGTAGGTTAATACTCAACTTATATTCTTTATTAGTTTCATAAACTCTTAGTAGGTCAGCTTCTTCAATAGGAATAGTAGGTTCTTCAGACTTGCTAATGCTTGTAGGTGGTTTAAGTGCACTATCGATAGCATTTTCCCAGTTTCCTGATTGATCAAGCAAGACAATTCTTTCACCATTAGGTTTGTAGACAGAGTAATGCTTAGTTGCTTTTCCTGCACTATCTAAAGAGTGTATTTCTAAAATAACATAGCCTTGATAAGGAGAATGACTTTCGTCAAGAATAGAATGCAAAGCGCCTTCGCTAAAATATGAGTCTTGATAGTTGTTTTGAAGATCTACTACACGGGTCCTGTAGTTATTAGCACCAATTCCAGATGTCCTAGTAAAGGTGTTATCAGTAGAATAAAAAATCTTGCTTTTATCATAAGATAAGGTAGGATTAATTATTCTTGAAATAGAGTTAGGCCAATCTTCTCCTCTATCCACAGACTGAGATAAGAGACGGCTTTCTCCATTACCAAAATCAATTGTTAAATAGTGCATTGGAATATCACTCACTATTTCTTTGTTAGGATCTATTTGAAGGATGAAGTAGTGACCACTTGCAATTAATTGAGAAGATAATTCTACTAGAACTGACTCTTCTGGAGACTCTGGATCTATTGGTTCTGATGCGGTATCAGGGGTGCATCCTGCAAAGAAGAATACAAGAACAGTGACTAGCAAAATAAGTAATAGTTTTTTCATAGTTGCCTCTTTCTTTTAAGTTTATAATTATTTATTTAACTATAATACTTTATCAGTATACTACAATAAAATTAGTCAGTTTTAAATAACTTTTTGGACTAGAAGCACCAATATTAATCCCTTGAAACTAAAGTCAATAAAAGTAAAATGATAAAGTAGAAAAGGCAAGGAAACAGCTTCTTATATTGAAGAGACAATTTTGAGTCTAAAAGATTACAAAGCCGTAGTCCATCAAGGGAGCCTAAAAGTAAGAAGGCTTATGTAAGACGAAGACAGAATTAGACCAGTTTTTGACAATTGGTCTTGCAGTAAAGCACACTGAGTGCAGGTTAATAAGAGTTAAAATACACTCAAAAAAGTGAAGAATTTTGAGTCCCACAAGTAGAAGATTGCCTTAGTAAAAATGTTGAGAGCTAACTTAGAGCAGTTTTTAGAAATGACCACGTAAAGGTACTTAAGGAGATAAGAATAGAAATGATGAAAATAGAAAAAGGCACAGGGCCTTCAAATTGAAAAGTCTCCTGTGCCTTAAACCTTATCGATCTATTGTACCTAAATCAAGTATTTCACCTTTACTGATTATAACATTTCTTGCAAGGTATGCTCCTCCCATATGAGTAAAATCATATCTACCTGGTTGAAGAGGTAAAACAAAATTCCCATCAGGCAATGCATCAAATAGAATGCCTCTTTGGTCATCTCTTACTCCATCGACATATTTCATAACATATACTTGAGCATTGTTACGAGTTCTGCCTTTAACAATCCCGTGATCAAAGTTGACTTCGTAGTTTGTATCAGCTCTATTAATATCGGCCATCACTTCTAGAGAAAACCGATTAATACTAGGATCTATATAGGATTGAGAGCTTCTATGTAGACCTGTTACATCAAGCAAATTCTCTCTAAAGTCTATGCCAATGTAAGCAGTTCCATTGCTAATTGGCACATAAGCATCATATCTTCCATTAAAATCGGTATAGGAAAGGTATCTATGAGCATTTGAATCTCTTAGAGCCCAGCCAACACTAATATTACTAACAGGTTCTCCTGTAGTAGGATAAGATACTACGCCATGGACTCTTGCTGTTGGTTGGTTGGTGACTATAAAGTTTGATGCTGCCTCAACATTTTCATCATCTACTATGGCACCAATTCTGACAATAAAACTTCTATCATTATCCATAGCAGAAGTAGTATAGCTTGCTCGAATGCGACCGTTTTCATCCGTTACTTGGCTCTCGTAAACTACTTGGTTATTGCGATCTTGTTGTCCTGAAGAGATAAAAAATTCAACATAAGAACCTTCTACTGGCATCCCCTCATCATCAGTAATCGTAGCTTCTAAAGAAATTCTTTGATTTCCTCCATTACGGACAACTCTTGGAAAAACAGTATGGCTAATGCTTTCAGTTATAATTACTTCAGGTTCAGGTGGTAGCTCTTCATAAATACTAATAACAGTATCACCTAATGCGACAGTTGCCATTCTTTTTGTCCCATCCCAGCCAACATCTGCTCCTAGTGCTTCACCAACAAATCTTGCTGGCACATAAGTTCTTCCTTCTTCTATGGTAGCTGGTACGTCAAGTACTATCAGTTCATCATTTATGTAAGCATTTACATCATCAATAGTAAGCTTAACTTCAATAGCATCTTTAATGCCAGTTACAGTTCTGGTAGCTCCATCCCAATCAACAGTAGCACCTAAATTTTCAAATATCGCTCTCATCGGAACAAGAAATCTTCCACTAACATTAATGCCTTCTAAGTTTACAGGCTCACTAGCAAAAGTATGCAATAAACTAGTTAAAGAAATAATAAGTAATAATAGTATAATAGCAATCCTCTTATCCTTCATTTGAACACCTCCAAGATTTTATTAATACATCTTGATTATAAAGATTAATTATTAATTTAACAACTTAAAGTATGTACTTTTGGCTTATGCACATCTATTATTGTGACAACTGACGTTGATATCAGCAAATTGAGTGGTTATCACAATAAGCGATAGTTGTGCGAAGTAGTCTTCCATTTTCTGAAAAGGTAGTTCTTTACAAGGACTTGCATTAAGAAAGCATTAAATAACTAAAATGTATAATTCTATGTAAAGCAGGAAAGTGCAAGTGTTGCATAGAAGTAACAAATAATCATATGACACTACTATATAAGAGAGTGAACGGAGAAACAGATTATGAATGTAGAACTAAAAAGAAGATATGAATATTTGAAGTCTTTAGTAGTAGAAAGAAGTAAGCAGTTTTCAGATCTAATAGACTTTATGGAAAATGAAACGACTTGGCTTACTGCACCAGCAAGTACTAGGTTTCACCTATGCAAAGAAAGCGGGCTATGAGAGCATACAATCAATGTTGCTGAAACTATGATTAAAATCAAGAATGCCATATATCCAATAGTCAGTGATGAGTCTTGTGTAGTTGTTTCTTTTATACATGATTTAGGTAAAGTAGGAATGCCAGGGAAGCCACAGTACTTGAAGAATGAACCTTCTGAGAAACAAAAGAAGTATGGATATATGCCAAAGTATCCATATAGGTTTAATACTGATTTAGTATATTTAAGTGTGCCAATAAGAAGTATATATTTGGCTGCTAGATATATTGATTTAACTGATGAAGAAGTGCAAGCGATAGCGTATCATGATGGCCAATATGTAGAAGATAATAGGTCTGTAGCTACTAGAGAAGAACTATTGACACTACTGTTACATTATGCGGATAGTTGGAGTGGGTTTGTAATTGAGAAGAATCAGTAGAAGATAAGGTTTTGCAAATGGTGATACGGTTACATTGACCCTAGAGTTTAATAAGGGTGCAAACTCGACGTTTACAATTAGCGTAATAGACACCACTGATTATTCCGGTTTTGCTCTAGAAATGGAGATAGACTCAATCTACGAAGGTGGTTTCGCCAAGGTAAATATAACTAACGCAAAAGATTCATCGGGTGATGCTATAGATGGCATAGAAGTAGCAGTCATAATTGCCAGCGATCAGACAGAAGGTATAGTTTTTGATGATTTTGTTGACTTCAGTAACATACCAGGTAAAGCACAAATCATTACAGACATACTAAATACAGTAGCGACACACAACTTAACTGTCAGTATCGATGGGGTGACCAAAAATGCTATTGTAACTGTAGAAGTAATAGAGGTGGCTATATTTTAAGCTTAGAAGCTAGTAATCAGATAGTCTTTGGCATCAATATAGAGGTATATGACACAGCACCTATAGAGACAGTACAATTTGAAAGGACAGGAATTGAAGACATCAAAAACATAAAGAAGAGTATATCTGTAATGGAAGAGGGTAAGAAAAGTCCTAAGCATGAATAGCCTAGAGCCTTATGCGATGTCTAACAAGCTAAAAGTGGGGAAGAACAAAAGAGGTCTTAGTATTGATATTCTAAGACTTTTTTTGTACTTCCAAGATAGAATCATAAGAATTAGCAAACAATAACTATAAAAATATAACAAGTTACAAGAGTGTTAGAAGTTGTAACAATAAGAAAAAACTGATAAAGCAATAAAAGCAACATATATTTTAGAGTATAACTCGCTTCTCTATTTCTTTTTTAAAATACATTTATGTCAATAAAACAATTAAATACAATAAAATTTAAGAAAATATTTATATTAACTTGCTTTACCCATTTAAAGGTGTATAATCTAGGTATAAAATAAAATTATGTTGAATATAAGATAAGAGCATTAACAATGCGTTTATATAACATACATGTCAATAGTACCAATAGATTAAACAACTTAGAGCATTGAAATAGCATAAGGAGGAAATAAATCATGAAAAAAATAGTAGCAGTACTTTCTGTATTGTTTATTGCATCAAGCATAGTTATTCCTGGAGCGTCTGTAGATGATTTTTGGTGGGATGACTTTAGTGAAATCATTATATCAGATGCACTGGCCACTCTTGATGGCTTTCTTGTTACAGAAAGTATAGAGAAGGCTATAGGCTCTGGTGGGAGAGTAGCAATTTTTAATAGAGCTATTCAGAATAGAAGAGACATCAGAAGCTTTATTGCAGGTAGTGCAATAAGTTTAGGTGGTGAAAAAGTTGCTTTATATGATGCTTTTTTGAAGATAGAAATGCCACCAATTAGAATTGCAGAAAATGGACAAGCTGATGGTTTAAGTTTAGAGTGGAGAGTTGCAATTGAAAGACATATTTTGAAATACTTGTATCTAGAAGATGATTTAGCATACCAGAGATACTTGCATACTAGTCCATGGACTTCTGAAGGATTACTTGAAGAAATAAGAAATAGGTTGAGCAATACTCATGAAGATGAAAGAGGACTAAGAGTTTCAGAAAACTTTATCCCTAACCTGGAAAGAGCTATAAAGTTGATTAGTGAGGGTGGAGATTTAGATGAACCGCAAGAAGCTTTAGATAATGCAGTAGTTTACTTACTAAACTCAGCTTTTGCAGAAATAGATGATGACAATTATGATGACATAATTGAGAAAGCAAAGAACTACAATAGTACTAGATCAAATAGAAGAAAAAATATAATTGATTTGGGAGATAATGATAGTATTTTAGATTTAGAGCATATAGAAAGAACTTATCAAAATTTTAAAAGTTCTGGTATAAATGCTGATATAGTATTAGCTTGGATATTTGTAGACTCTTTTCAGCATTCAAGCCGCTATCATAGTGAACTGTATTGTTGGGGAGCAAGTGAAAGACATGAGCAAACAGATAATGAACTATACTGCTGGGGTAGTAACTTTAGTAGAGTAATTATTGATGAAGACGCTGATTCTAGAGATAATATTATTAAGAGAGTAGCAAATAATATAGATTTCTTAGATCCAGATGATGATGGTGATACGGTACTTACAAGAGATGAGTTAGTGTTAAGAATAGGGCAAAATAGTGCTTTATCAAATAATGATCAAATTGGATTAGATGTGGCACCATTTATTGAGAATAGTAGAACAATGTTACCTTTTAGGTATATTGGAGAGCAGCTAGGTGCAGAAATAAGTTGGGTCGCAGAAACTAGAGAAGTCACATACATCAAAAGAAGTGATGATGAAGACATTGTTATAACTTTAAGAATTGGGGAGAACCAAGCAGTATTAAACGGCAGAACAGTTCAAGTCGATGAGAATCGTCAAATTGTACCAAGTATTGTCAATGGCAGAACAGTTGTGCCAGTCAGATTTATTAGTGAGACATTAGGTTATCATG
>PWPR01000227.1 GCA_003557085.1 Clostridia bacterium
AAATTGCCTTATATAATACGAAATTTCTATGACAAAAGTTTCGTAAAACCTATTTTTGGCATAAAACAATGCACTTAACATTAATCTTTTTTTCCGCCATCATATAATATCATAGTGCATAAGCCTAAGCACCCATGAAAAGCATGTATTACTTGTAATAAAGCGTAGAGTTTCTTACTTACTAAGTATTAACAGTAAGGCTATTATTAGTACCTTTTAAACTGTTAGCTGATGATTAAGGTGAAATTTAATAGAAAAACTGAGAGTGTTTATATATTACTTGACACAAGAAGTTTTGCAGACAAGGAACTTGATAGTAATATTGATGGTTTGGGGTAGTTACTAGGTTAGGAGCAGGCGGTTTTTTAATAAAGCTTGGAGATGGAAGTTAAGTATGTGCTTTTCAATAGCTAACTCTCATAAAAGTTTACTTGCTAACTGGTTTCTGCACAGCTACAACTGCCATTACTCCACATAATATTGTAGAAAAGATCTCTTTTGATCTTAATGACGAGACTGATGCCATTTTAGAACTCACAGTAATTTGATAGTTGGTTGGAATTGATAGTTCGTTATGTTTTTATTATTTAGGAGATGATTTACTACTCATAGAAGTTAATGACTAATAATTTAATAAGATAGTTTATAATCTAAAGCTTCGTGTTTAGGGGACTCTAATTTCCTTACTCTATTTTTTTAAGTGACAGCGAGTATAAAAGTACTCTGATAATGTGGAAATTTTCAAATAAGTATATTGAAATACTTAGAACTATAGCACGTCTCTGCAATTCTAAACATGTCATTTACATTAAAATTGCTGTTAAATAAAGGGTTTTAGCACAAATTGTAGAACTTACTAAGCAGACTGAAGAAAGGAGTTGATAATTTTGAATAACTCTAAAGATAGTAAGATAGCTAGGATTATAATTTTGGCTGTTTTTATACCACTTGGACTTTTTCTTGCTTTAAGAATGTTTCAAATTAGTCCAAGAGGATTTTCTTATTTTGGAATATTTCTAGTGGGCGGTGTACTTCTATATTTAATTGGATTAAAGATTTATAAAAGGCAAGCTAGAAAGTGCCCTAGATGTGGTGGATCTTTAATGAATCTTGGTACAATAAAAGTCTTTGAAGGAGCAGTTGATACAGACAATCCTAATATAAGCTATGGTTCACTTGGTAAAAGAGTCTATAAATGTGATAAGTGTGAACTAGAGTTTTTTGAGCTCATTAACTACGATAGCTCCTCTCAAGATGCACATGATTCAACAGAAATTCTCGAACATCTTAAACAGGATCATTTAAGAATACTAAAAAATGAACTCCCTGAAGAGCTACAAAAAAAGGATTTCAAATTTAAAACAGTCTCTAATGAAGAATACAAGATAATTGTAGATACTTTAAAGCAGGAAGTCCGCAAACATAATATCCAAGCTGGTTTTGACGATGATGGAATCAGAATTTAAACTACTCTGCTACAAGTTTATTTGTCTCTAGCTAAAACATTCAACAATTGTGAAAAACCTGTAACAATCGACATGATAAATGCACTCATTACTCTTAAGTGTTAAACCTTACTAAAATAGCTGTAGCTTATACAATATTGGTCAACTTATACTTTACTTTATGAAAACTTCTAAATAGTATTAAACTAAAGCAACCCTCACAATTAAAACAAGCCACTTACTTGAATTAGTGGCTTGTGTGTCTTTATAAAAAATTCTATCTCTAATGTCTTCATGAAAGATTGCTTATGAGAGCCTTAAACTACCAGCCTTTTGCGAATTTTAGTACATCATTAGGTATCTCATCATTAAGGTATTCTTTTATTGCTTCTTCAATTATACCCAAAGCTTTATCAATCTGTGCTTTAGAGATAACAAGAGGTGGCTGTATTCTTAAAGAATTTTGTCCGAGAAAAGTGAGAATTAATCCTTTCTCATAGCACCTATAACAAATTTTTGCAGTCCCTATGGTGTCTTTCTCCTTACTTTTTCTGTCTTTAATTATTTCAACACCTATGCTTAGCCCTTTACCACGAACATCACCAATAATTTCATATCTGCTCTTTATTTCTTGAAACTGCCTAAGCAGATACTCCCCAAGAGTTCTGGCTTTTTCAATTAAGTTTTCTTCTTCAATTACACTTATAGTGGCTAATGCAGCTTGACATGAGATAGGATTGCCACTCATAGAAAATGCATGTGCTGGTGCACCCCAAGAGTTCATTAACTCTTCTCTTGCTACTATAGCACTAATAGGCATACCAGACGCAATTGATTTAGCGACAACAATAGCATCTGGTACAACATCAAAGTGCTCGATAGCAAACCATTTACCTGTTCGGCCAAATCCTTGTTGCACCTCTTCACTGACAAACAGTATCCCATAATATTGGCATAACTCATACAGCGCCTTTACATACTTCTTAGGTGGCACAACCATTCCAGCATCTCCAGCAATAGGTTCAAAAACTAAGGCAGCAACATCTTCTGGAGGCAAATAGCTCTCGAATGCTTTTTTTAGCTGATCTAAACATTCAAGCTTACAGTTTTCTTCTTTTTGCCCCATTGGGCATCGGTAACAATATGGATATGGGATATGATGAACCCCTGGTAAAAATGGACCCATTTTTTTTCTCATGTTAAGACTAATGGCACTTAGTGATAATGCACCGTATGTTGATCCGTGATAAGAATCAATAAATGAAACAATATTCGTTCTGCCAGTATAAGCTCGAGCTAGTTTAATAACTCCATCTACAGCGTCTGAGCCTGACAAGCCATAAGAAGTTTTTTTATTAAACTTTCCTGGCGTAATTCTATGTAGCTCTTTTGCTAGCTTTAGTTGAGGCTCTGTATAGGAGTAGCTTGTATTATATAGAATATATTTATCTGCCTGGTCTTTAATTGCTTGCACAACTTTTGGATGACTATGTCCTGCATTCACACATGCAGCACTAGCCAAGAAATCTATATACTCTACTCCTGCTAAATCAGTTACTACTGCTCCTTTAGCACTAGCCACTGTCAAAGGGAAGTAAGGTATCCTACTGGCCTTAGACATTAAAGCATTATCTTCTTTCATTAACTTCTGTATATAATCTTCTTGCTTGCTCATTCCCATGTCCCCCTAATTAAAGCTTGCTGTTTATATCATCTGCAACTAATTTTTATCTAAGTGACTTCTTATGAGTCATTATCATTTCTCAGCTTAGGTATAATTCTAAATCCAGAAGCAACAGCCCATACTTTGCCAGTTCTATCTCTCAAAAATCTTGATAAATTTTCTACACCATTTTTAGTTGTAGTAAATAAGTCTACTCCAACTGGTCTAGCCATCATACTGATCCCATTTGTTTCATATATAAGCTGATTATTGCTTAGACTTACTTCTATTTTTGTCCCTTCTGGGCTACCATAAATACCAATATAATCATTGAGTTTGCTTTGTGGACAGTTATAATAATCATGCTTTTGCCTCTTTGTATCTACTGGTAGAACCAAGATAACATTAATTGCTCCTAGAACTAAATCTCTTGCTGGAGCTCCAGAAGTATTTGTTAACACAATCGCTGAAATACCTTCTTCAGGTACACAAGTCATCCAAGCTGCAACACCTTTTATATTGCCACCATGCTCTACCAAAGAATAACCATTGTAGTTTAAATGAATCATTAGGCCATAGCCATATTCAAGGGGTTGTCCAGAAATTGGCGAAGCATATGGAGCACAAAGATGTCTAATGCTCTCTTTGCTAATAATGTCTTGAGTATTATCCACTCTTTTGGAACAAAATATATCTGCATACTTAAGCATGTCAGTAGCACTCGATTTGAGAAATCCAGCAGCAGTCATTGAAGGAGCTTCCCACCAAGATGGCGAGTGGATAATTCTCTCTTGACCATCTTCAATATCTAGATGATAAAGTGTGGCTACATTGTCGAGCTCTTCTAGTTCATCTTTGTCAAAAACTGATCTATTCATTCCTAAGGGCAGAAGTATGTGAGTCTTAACATAGTTTTCATAACTCATTCCACTAACTTTCTCAATGATTGCTCCTAATAGAGCCCAACTATCATTAGAATAGCTGAAATGTTCTCCTGGAAACCCAAGAGGTTCACTATCATCTTCTGCAATGCAGCTTACCAACTGATCAAGATTATCAATAGGCCCTAGCTCTTTATACTCCTTAGCCTTCTTATCATCCTGCATCAAAACTTCATCTTCCCAAAAAGATCTTGCCAGTGCTCTTCCTAATGTTCCAAGAGGTGGCATACCAGCCGTGTGTGTTAACAAGTGATGTATGGTTATCTCTTCCTCTACTCCATTTCCAAACCTAAAGTTAGGTAAATACTTCTTTACTAACTCATCAACTCTTAGCTTGCCTTGTTCCTGAAGTTTCATGATACAAACTGCTGTAAAAGACTTTGTAATAGAGCCTATACCAAATATTGTATCGGAATCAATTGATAGCTTACTTTCTTCATCTCTAAACCCAAAACTTTTCGTGTACAGTTCTTTTCCATACTGGGAAAGCGCTACTATGACTCCCTTTGTATCATTCTGACCTATAAGTTCTTCTGCAAAGTTTTCATATTCATTCCAATAGTATTTGTCCATTTTATCCTCCATTTTCTTGTCTATAGTTTTAATCTAATAAAGCTTTTAAAAGTTTGCCACTATTAACTTTCTTAAATAATACTATTATATTGCTACAGTCTTTATCTTGTCAAAGAGATTTAACTATTCACTCAGAACTTAAACACAGCAAGTTCTGATTAAAAATATTAGCAGACTTTATGATTAGAAGAGTTAAAAAACAGATGTTTGAAGTGTGATTGGATTGACTGGTTTTAAGGAGGTAATATTAGCTTATTACCCTGGTTCAATTATTCAATGATGTATAATACATTAAATTTAATCTTCTAATAGACATGTTTTATTGAAGGAGATAAATCAATAATGAAAGACTTAAAAGCATTATATAAAGCGTCAAAAGAAGAATAATATCACAGTTTAGAGCAATTTTAATAAAAATGAAAGCTACTTAATTAAACTTGTATGCAATCATGATATGATAAATGGGATCATATATCTTTGTTTTTTATGTATTCTAAAACATCAGGAAAGATGTATTCTTCAAATATCATCTAATGCTTACCGTCATATATTTTATAAAGTGACAAAGGCGAAAGCTACTTTTATTGCTGATATGGTATCATCTAAAATTTTGTGCCTTGTTTCTCAAGATAAAATTTCTAGATGGACCAAAAGCCTGAGAAGATGAGACCAGAAAGTTTATGAGCTGTCAATTTTACATGACAGCCCATCAAAACCAAGACTATTTACTTGCACTTTTTATCTATTTCTTTATCAGTTACACAAAACTGATTTACAGTCTTCTTCTACTGATTCAATGTCTCTTTATATCTTTCCTTGTTAGCATATAGCACTGTGTCTGCTCTATTAAAAACATCTACATAACTTGTATCTACGCAAGAATACTCTGCATATCCATAGCAAAAACTTGATTCTGCTACTATTGTTTTAATTTTACTAATAACTTTTCTGTGCATGCATTCAAGAATAGTTTTAGCTTCATTTATATTTGTTTTGGGGAAAACAATTATAAATTCATCACCGCCCCATCTGCCAAGACTATCAATATTCCTAAGATTCTCCATAACAGCTTTAGCAAACCCTTCTATTAACTGATCTCCTTTAGAATGACCATATCTATCGTTTACACCCTTAAGACCATTTATATCAAGTATTGCTAATGAAAATTTTTCATCAAAAGCTTTACTTCTCTCGAACTGATTGCTTAGAATAAGTTCAATAGCATTTCTATTATATGCTTTTGTTAATAAGTCTGTCTGAGCATAGTAACGTAACTTTTATTTTTGCAGCAAGCTTTTTAGATCCGATTCTATTACTACCTTGAACTCTTTCATTAAGTCTTTGAAATCATCATTATATGCATTTTCTTTATCATCAAGAATGCACAATGTGCCAAAGAACTCTTCATCAGGCCACTTTATAGGTAAACCATAATATGATATCATATTGAGTTTAACATCAGGATTATCTTTCCAAGTTGGAGATTCTAAGGCATTCTTTACAAGCAGGTCTTTGTCTACTCCAATAACTGTTTCACAGTAAAGACCATGCCCTAAGGAATCTTCTCCATTTTCCACATATGGATTTTCTATGTTTTGGCTTTTTATAAAAACTTTCATAGAGTCCTCAGTAATTCTCATAAGTAGTGTAGCCGGAACATCAATTATACGAGAAATTAAATTGATTATTCTTTGCCACTTCTCTAGTAGTTCTTCTTCTATCATTGGCTTATCAGAACTAGTTATTACAACTTGTTTAGTCTGCATTCTGTCCCTTAGCATCACTTTAACTAAGTTACTCATATAATCATCTCCCAAAAAAGCAATCTAAGCTCTCAACTATTGCACTTATGACCCTATTTATATTTTACAGCATTGTATCTAAGAATAAAGAGTATACAGAATTTTTAAAGTAATTTTTAACTACTTATCATAAACAACGGTACTAATAGAGATACCACAATAGCCTTAAAAAAATAAGGACAGTGAATAAATAACACCTAGTTGTTGTGCTATTTATTCACTGCCCTTTTACTTGAAAGTTTTGCATAAGTAAACTTCCTTTACACTGATATATGTCCATGTTGTACAAACACCATGCCTCTCTTAGCTTGATGATAGACTCTCAGCTAAGTCCCCCAAAACCGGCAGTTTGAACTTCTCTCCAGAATAAGCTTTATACATCAAACCAATCCATAAAATAAAACCCGCTAATGAAACTGCTGCAGATAGTATTCCACCTATGAGTGGTATCCACCCACTCACAACAGAAACCAAGTAAACAGCTATAAAGACAATTATTGATTGAGCAGCATGAAACTTAACATACTTGTTTTCATTTGCTAATACAAAGAATATAACTCCTGTTATGATTCCTAAAAGATAAGATAGAGCTCCTGCAACATTTTGATTTAGTCCTAAAACATCATTATTGTTCATCTAAAAATACCCCCTAATTTTTCTAATATGAAGAGTTGTTTCTTTCTCAGTTTAGTCAAAAATCAATATCTTTTAGCAATTAGAAATGAGTTCGTTTTTCATTAACATACTTATGAACAATGTACCACATTGCAATACAATATTCAATTAAAGCGACAAAGGTTAATTTTCAATGTATTGTTATACATTACTTATTAATTGCAAACAAAAACTGTAGTTCTAAGATTCTCTAATAATTATTGGCTACAACCTCTAAGCTATGTTGATGACTTGCTACATAGCCTTCTCCTTGAATCTCTAAATCCATTTTATGCAGCCCGACAAATGAGTTATTAACAACATATCTAGGAATACCAACTTTGTAAGTTTTTAAATATATGATAACAAAAAAAGCTATTTGTCTGCTTAACTCAAATAGAGTCCCAATATTTATGAAGATTTAGTTTCAGAGTTTAACACTATAGCCTTTAACTAAAATTGATATAGATATTATCTGTAATAAGTTTTAGAATCTAGAGATGTATAATATAATTGTATTACACAAAGATTCTTGTATCTAACACCTTTACATTTGAGTTTACTCTAAGAAGGGTTGATTATAATGTTTCAGAGTTTAAAGTCAAAAGCTACTAAAACTTTATCAAACTATCAAGATAAAATTTCTGTTTTTTATCTGCTGATAGCTATAATTGTCTATGCTCTATGGGCAGCGGTTGGGCTTTTTATGCCTGAGTTCTACTATGATAGACCCCTCGAGCGTCTTTTATATCAGTTATCGGAGTAGTTTTTGTCGCATATCTTCACTCACATGAATCGCTTTCTGAAAAGAAGGGATCTTTAGTTCTCTCCTTATATCTTCTAATTGTTCATTTTCATTTTTTTTCACTTTTTATTAGAGCAGGAGGGGATGAAATATATGCTTTAGGATTACTTATTTTTCTTGTCTGTGCTTCTCTACTCTTTCTTAGTATTTCCCACTACATATTTTACCTGGTTATCTTCATTACTTCCTATCTCACTACATTCATTTACTTAAACCTTCCTACCTATCGAATCGTTATGATTATGGCTGGATGTTTAACAATAGCTATAGCAACTCTCTTATTGAAATTTTTGTATAACTACTATATCAGTCAATCACATACTCAAAATACAGCTATTATAAGTCTAGAAAGACAACTTCTTGAAGAGAAATTGAAGCAACAAGAAGAAGAAACTCAGATTTTTAAGAAAATGTCAGAATTTGACTCGCTGACTAATCTTCCAAATCGAAGATTTTTCTTAGAAGATTTAACCTCGAAATTAGAATGCTTTTCTCCTAATGATTACCACTTTGCTCTCATTTTTATTGATGTAGACAATTTAAAAGAAGTAAACGATTCATACGGTCATAAAATCGGTGATCTAGTCCTTAAGCAGTTTGCAAAGCGTTTGAAATCTACTTTACGTACACCTGATTATCCTGCTCGCTATGCGGGCGACGAATTTGTTTCACTTATCACTCAGTTTAATGATAAATCAGAAATAGAAGCTATCTGTAATCGAATTTTGAATCTAGCTTTGATACCTTACAAACTATCTAGCAATACCTCCTGCTCTATAAGTGTTAGTATAGGAGTTGTATTGCATAATAAAAATGGAAAAGGGCTCACTTCTGATATACTAAATAATCCACAGGAACTTGTATCTCATGCTGACAAAGCTATGTATGAAGCAAAAAGAAGAGGCAAGAATAGGTGGATTTTGTATGAGGATATAGCTTCAGAATAGATTCCGCCTACACATCAAATCTCATTTTTTAAGAGTAATTAAGCACCTTTCATTTTAGCTATTTTGAAGCTCCACTGAAAAACGTGTAGATTACTAAACTAAATGACATGGTTATTTTACTTACGCGGATTGAAAATTAAACTAGAAAAGCAAATAGGGCCAGATGTGATATACTCTTAATGTATTTCCACCACGAAAGACATAGGAGTGATCACAAATGACCCACAAACATCTTACCATGGATGAGCTTGTAATGATAGAGGTATACTACCATCAAAATGTAGCTACTACAAAAATAGTTAAGTTAATGCGAAGAGCAACGCAAACTATCTACAATGTAGTAGATTACTTAAAACAAGGACACACAGCATTTGAATATTACGAGCGATACAAGCAAAACAAAAAGAGGTGTGGTAGACACAAAATAGATTTGCCAGATGATCAGAAAGAGTACATTAAAGATAAAGTAGCTGAAGGGTGGACCCCTGATGTGATAATTGGACGTAAAGAAAAAGCTATTAGTTGTTCAATGAGTACGTTGTATAGACAGTTCAAGCAAGGAATCTTTAATGTGAAAACTCTGCCAATGCAAAGCAAAAGAAAAGCTAATAACACTAAAGAGACAAGAGGCAAACAATCTTTCACCAGAAGTATAATAAATAGAAATCAGGATTACCCTTGTTACGACAATGAATTTGGGCATTTAGAAGGCGATACCATTGTAGGTGCTCGTCACAAAAGTGA
>PWPR01000183.1 GCA_003557085.1 Clostridia bacterium
AACAGCAAACTTTGCTTTTGTGTAATTCCTAAATCCATCAGCCTTAGGTTCTAAAACTGAGAATGAATCAATATCGGTTTGCTCAAGTGAAGCATCCATTCTGCCTGGAGCAAAAGGTACATCTATATCACATCCAGCTTTCTTAGCAGCTTTTTCAATTCCTACAGCTCCTGCAAGTACTATTAAATCTGCTAGTGACACTTTCTTGCCTTCTGAATGAGCATTGTTAAACTCTTCTTTTAAGCCATCTAATGCAGTTAACACTTTTTCTAGCTGTTCTGGCTGATTAACCTGCCAATTCTTTTGTGGCTCTAAACGAATTCTAGCTCCATTAGCTCCTCCTCGCATATCAGATCCACGGAAAGTAGAAGCTGATGACCATGCAGTATAAACGAGTTCTGGGATGGTCAACCCAAGATTAGCAATTTCATTTTTGAGCTTAGCTATATCGTCTTCGTTTACTAGCTCATGGTCTACTACAGGAATCGGATCTTGCCATATTAAATCTTCTTCAGGAACTTCTGGTCCCAAGTAACGTGATTTAGGTCCCATATCTCTATGAGTTAATTTAAACCAAGCCTTAGCAAAATCTTTCTCAAACTTATCAGGATTTTCATAATAATTCTTAGCTATAGGCTTATAAATCGGATCCATCCGTAGAGCTAAGTCTGCAGTTGTCATCATTGGAGCATGAGTCTGATTTGGATCATGAGCATCTGGCACTGTCTTTTTAGCTTCTGGATCTGTAGGTATCCATTGCCAAGCTCCAGCAGGACTCTTAACTAAATCCCAATCATATTCAAATAAGGTTTCAAAGTAACTGTTATCCCAGGTCTTTGGAGTAGGTGTCCAAGCCCCTTCTATACCACTGGTAATTGTATCTCCAGCTTTGCCTGATCCAAAACTGCTTTTCCAGCCTAAGCCTTGCTCTTCAATTGGTGCGGCCTCAGGCTCTGGACCAACATGCTTAGCATCTCCAGCACCATGACACTTACCAAAAGTATGGCCGCCAGCAACTAAAGCTACAGTTTCTTCATCATTCATTGCCATTCTAGCAAATGTTTCTCTTATATCTTTTCCTGACTCAACTGCACTTGGCTGCCCGTTTGGACCTTCAGGATTAACATAGATTAAGCCCATTTGCACTGCTGCTAAAGGATTTTCCAAATCTCTATCACCTGAATAACGCTTGTCTCCTAACCATTCAGTTTCAGATCCCCAATAAACATCCTCTTCAGGCTCCCAAATGTCTTCTCTTCCACCTGCAAACCCATAAGTTTTTAACCCCATAGATTCTAAAGCGCAATTTCCTGCCAATATTAACAAGTCTGCCCAAGATAATTTCTTGCCATACTTTTGCTTGATTGGCCATAATAGCCTTCTTGCTTTATCTAGATTAGCATTATCAGGCCAACTATTGAGAGGTGCAAATCTTTGTGCTCCTGCTCCTGCTCCACCTCTTCCATCACCCATTCGATATGTTCCTGCACTATGCCAGGCCATACGAATAAATAATGGTCCATAATGACCATAATCAGCTGGCCACCATTCTTTTGAGTCTGTCATTAAATCATATAAATCTTTCTTAACTGCCTCTAAATCAAGTTTTTTAAATTCTTCAGTATAATCATAGTCTTCTCCATAAGGGTTTCTCACAGTAGGATTTTGGTGAAGCATTTTCAAGTTCAACTGATTAGGCCACCAATCACGATTTGTTGTACCACCAGTTGTGGTATTACTTCTAGTATTACCTGTTACTGGGCACTTCTTTTCTTCCATAAATAATCCTCCTTTATTTTGAGTATACTTAATTATATCATATATAAACTTTTTATTAAATTAACTAGTTAGCAAATAAAAGCTTATTCATTTTCTGCTTGATAGTATCTTTTATTTGACATTGCATCCATAATATACTGATTTTAAATCTATCTTTTTGCATATAAGCAAATATATCTTTTCTTTTATTACTTTATCAGGGTGATGTGTGATAAAATATATATAGAAGATTGCATTTTAAAACAAATCTTTTTCTAGGTTAAATATACGAATTTTTAATTTTTCCTACGTTTTTGTAATTAATGATATCATAACTAAGGGGGTGCTATATGTGGATTCAGGGCTTAAAAAAGGATCAATAATAACTGGAATTATTACTTCGATAGCAAGAACCTTCACTAGAAGAGCAAAATATAAAGCTAGACGAGAAGTAAGAAGAGGCGTCAGTAAAGGAGTAGCTGAGCAGGTTAAAAAAACCGTTGTCAAAGATAAAGAAAACCCTAAGTAGAACCACAAAAGGCCCATGAAACTTCATGGGCCTTTACTGATAATTCAGCTTACTAAAATTGATATAGAGCACTCTTAAATCCCTTATCTAGTCTAATATTTTACTCATATAATACTCATCTATATATGAGTTGTTTGTAAATAATGAGCATTTTTTTATCCCCTCTATTTCAAAACCAAATTTTTGATATAAGCTAACTGCCTTCTGATTATCCACCCTTACAGTTAACTCTATTCTTTTAACACTATGATTTTGTGCAAACTCAATTAAATATTTAAGTAGCTTATTTGCTAAACCTTCCCCTTGATAATTCTTTAATATCCCTAAATGCAAATAAAAGCTGTGTTTGACCCTGTTAGCATTTCCTCTTTCTGCTACTAAATATCCCGCAATATGATCATTAGCAAATATTCCTAAAGTTAGTGCATTAACCTTCTCTCTTCTTTTTATCATTTCAATTATATCTTCTACAGAATGATTTCTTTCACCAGGCTCAAACATCATCATATCCGTTTCACTATCGAGTTGGTGTAGCATTTTTAAAAACTTACCTGCATCTTCTGCTGTTATTTTTCTTATTTGCATTTTATTCCTCCATACTTGTATAGCCATAATCTGCTGTTAACCTTTGCGAAACTTATGATGCTTATTATACACTATAGAAGTAGCAAAAAGCTGTGTATTATAATAACTTTGATAAAATGTTTTGCATCTTTAATTAACACCCACCTTTTAGAACATAAAACTAATTACGAATATTTTGTTTCACGTAGTATTTTTGTTGTTAGCAAGAATAAGAAGTGATAAAATTTGAATTATTAGAACATATGGAGATTAACATGAAAATAATTAAAAAAGTCTTTTTTGCAGTAGCTATAACCGTCATATTGCTAGTTGTACCTCGACTTGCTGGTTTATTTGCTGATTTATTTAATTATTCTACCTTTGATCCTGATGGAGCTTTTGCTTGGATATCAGTACATCATATTTTTCAAGCTGCCATCTTTTTTGTTATTATGATTGTGTTAGAGAAAACTAAAAAATTAGATTTTGGTTTTCATTTAGGTAATAAGAAAATAGGCATAGAAATAACTCTTAAGTTTATTAAATTCTTTACTATTTATACTATAGGTGCCTATGTTCTCATAATCATACAAAATGCCTTCCAACCTTTCATTTACCCACTTACAAGTAGAAACATTTTTGGATATTTGTCCTTTCAACTCTTGCTTTCAGGTCCATCCGAGGAGTTGATTTTTCGAGCATTTGCAATTACAGTTTTTTCACTATTTCTCAAGGGAAAGTTCTTAATAAAACACCTCAGCTTAGCTAACTTAGCTGCAGCTATAGTTTTTGCAATGGCTCACATGCGCTTTACCTTTTTCCCGTTTACAGTTAGTTTTAACTCTATGCAAATACTCCTTTCTTTAGCTTTAGGCATATTTTATGGAATCTGCTATGAGAAAAGCAAAAGCATGTACTATCCAATGATTATGCATAGCTTTAGTAATGTTCTAATGGTGGGTATAACCATTATCTTATCTTTTATTATATAGACATTCATTAATTGTGAGGATTACATAATAAACTATACTAAAAAACCAAGTTAGACATATTCTAACTTGGTTTTCTTCTTTACTATTTGTATGTTCTTATTTAATGTTAAGACTCGTTAAAATGAGTTTAACTTGTAGGGTCATTTCCTAAGATAAATTCATAAATATCATCTGTAACTTCTTGCATATTATCTTCATCTAAATATGTCATATGACCTGATTCATATCCTTTAACATAAGTTCTATCTAATGGTATGTCCGAATGATCTAAGGTGTAGTATAATATGCCTATTTGAGTACATATGTCATACCACCCATTAATAAAGAATGTGCGCATATTAGGAATACGTCGCATAGCTGAACTCAAAGCTTCTGATGTGTTCTGTCCCTTTATATCATTATTCCAGTCGGTCCATAAAGTATGCGAGTTAACAAAGTTTCGCTCCCAATTTATTCCAAGTAATGGGAATATTTCACCACACAAAACTGATTGGTAAAATGGATTGTATTTACCTACAGCTCCATCATCACGAGGTCCCCACTTTTCCTCGCTTAAGCCAGAAGCATGCAGTGGCCTTGTAATGCGCCCATCCAATCTAGATACCGCTTTGCCTTTTTTACGAGCTACTTGGCTTCTAAACTCAACATCATCTAAAAATAGTGATCTTTTCTCTAGATACTCTCTGGAAACACCAGTGTAATATATTACACGCTCAACTATTTGTTCTCTAGCTTCACCTTTTAGACTTCTTCCTTGATAAAGTGCTTGTAAATACTCTGTGTCTGCAAATTCTTTTGCTTCAGCAACAAAGTCTTCAACACTTTGATCAGATGGATTATTATGGTACCAGTTAACAGCAGCTAATGTAGGAAACGCTAATACTGCTGGGTACACAGGTGATTTATCACCAAAGGATTTCCCTAATGTAACTGTATTACCTATCATAATAATTCCATCAAAGGCAACACTATATGCTCTATCAGATCCAGATAATGACCCCATCCCTGCTACAGTAGAGGCACGTGTACAACCATAACTCTCGCCTAGCAAATACTTAGGGCTTTGCCAACGGTTATATCTGGCTAACCAAGATTGAATAAAGGTTAGTATTGCTTCAGCATCTGGCTCTATCCCATAAAATAAATCCTTCTTTGATTCATCCAATAAACGTCCAAATCCAGTTCCTACAGGATCAACTAAGACTATATCTGCAATGTCTAATAAACATTGCTCATTGTCGCAAGATTCATAAGGTGGCAATGGAATATCTTCACCATCGACTATTCCATATTTTACTCGCTTTGTTCCTAAGAACCCAACATGAACCATCATTGAAGATGTTCCTGGTCCTCCATTAAATGCAAACACAACTGGACGAGACTTAACATCTTCTACGTCAGATCTAAAATATGCATAAGAAAAAATTGAAGCTATTGCATTTCCCTCATCATCATAAAAAACATTATCCTCACTAACAGTATGGTATGGTATTTCTTTTCCGCGCAAATTAATACTACCTTTACCTGTAAAACGAGAAGGTGTAAAAACATCAGTCTTAAGCATAAAAATTCCTCCTAATATTTGGTTAATTTTACTTTGATACCTCTGATTAATTCTCTCTTACTTCTTAGCACTATAAATAAAGTAATTGCTCTCCTAAAAAAGACAATCTAGTCATTCATCCAAAAATTTGATGTGTTCTTAACCCAATTCATGTAATCTTCAAAAGATTTTTTTAAGTTAAATTCAGGTTTATAGCCAATATCATTTTTTAATCTTTCGATTAAAAGCGGTGATCTTTCTATTTCCCCTGGATCTGTTAACACTTTATAATTAAAGTCTGGGAAAACTTCTTTTAGTTTCTCGCACCAATCTTTTATTGTCCATATATATCCTGAGCTTAGGTGATATATATTATAAGCATGCTCTTTTGCAACCAAAAGCGCTACTATCGACTTGGCAATTTCTCTGCTATAAACCCAATCCTTTACACCAGCATTAGGAAGTACTACTTCTTCTCCAAGGATTGCTGCTCGAGTTGTAAAAAATGGTCCACTTAAAGTATCTCTAAATCCTGTGTATCTTTCCCATGGTCCAAAAACTCCGCCAATTCTACCTACAACAACATCAAGGTCAAATAACTCCTTATATCTTAGCGCAGTACATTCTGCTGCAAACTTTGTAATAGCATACAACTCTTTAGGCTTTGGAAAAGTCTTTGCTTCACTTAGCCAATCTGCTTCAGGTGAAGCATCTCCATATACCGAAGCAGAACTTAAATGTACAATTTTTTTAATTTTATTTCTTTTGGCTGCTTCTAACACTTCCACTGTCCCCATATAGTTTACTTGTGCTATCAGTTTGCTTTGCTCTTTCTCTCTTTTTTCTCCAGGAGTAATAACTGCTGCATGTATTACTTTGCTAACATTAAATTTCTTTATAACTTCGTCAAGTTTATCTCCATCTAAGATATTCGACTTAAAATAATAGTAATCTCCTTCGTGCTTATCAAGAGACTCTTTTGCTTCTCCTGGCAATTCATTCATATCAAGCAATACTACATCATATCCAGCTTTAGTTAGCTCTTCTGCAATATTTATCCCAATAAAACCTGTTCCACCTGTTAACAGTACTGTCATTAGTATATCCTTTCTAATCTGACTTCTTCTCGGTTTCTCTTATGCAAACTTTTAACTTGTTAAATGCCTAATACTAGATAATGCCTTTATCTTTGAGTTTAGTAATTTCCTTATAATTAAGTCCTAAAACTTCACTTAGTACAATCTCTGTATGCTCGCCTAGTTGTGGTGAAGGAGCCCTAATAGTTGCTTTGCTCTCACTAAGTTTTATAGGTAAACCTGCCATTTTAACCTTACCTGCTATAGGGTGGTCAATTTCTACTATCATTTCCCTTGCTTTTACCTGTGGATCATTAACTACTGCTTCTATATTATTGATTGGTCCACTGGGCACTCCTTTGGCTACTAAAATCTTATGCCATTCAGAAGTTGTCTTTTTTGCAAACTGGTTTGCTAAATATGGTCTTAACTCATAATAATTCTTAGCACGTAAAGGATTTGTCTTAAATCTTTCATCATCAGCTAATTGGTTCAACCCTAAAGAGTCACATAACTTTCTCCAAAGATTATTATTGCCTGCAGCAACCATTATCTCGCCATCAATTGTTGAAAATGCCTCAAATGGGACAATAGAATTATGCTTATTACCTTCAGGCTTGGGAGACTCCTTATTGACAAAGTACCTAGCTATAGCATTTTCTAAAATCGAAACTTGTCCATCTAACATAGAAATATCAACTTTTTGTCCTACCCCCTCTTCTTCACGGTATCTTAAAGCAGCTAAGACTCCAATTACTGTGTACATACCAGCTATAATATCTCCCAGCGAAGAGCCTACTCTGGTTGGCTCTCCGTTTTTTGCACCAGTTATGCTCATTATTCCTCCCATGGCTTGGACTATTGCATCGTATGCTGGTCTATCACTATAAGGTCCTGTATGCCCAAACCCAGAGGAAGCAGCGTATATTATTCTAGGGTTTATCTTTTTTAAATCCTCATACCCTAAACCTAAATTACCCATAGTTGTGGCCTTAAAGTTTTCTATTACTATATCTGCATCCTTAACTAACTCTTTGAAAATATGCTTACCCTCTTCATTTTTAAGATTAAGTGTTATACTTTTCTTATTACGATTGATACTCATAAAATATGCACTTTCTTCCTTTATATAAGGTCCAAAATGCCTAGCATCATCCCCTGTCACTGGTCGTTCAATCTTCACTATTTCTGCGCCTAAATCTCCTAAAATCATAGTGGCAAAAGGTCCTGCCAATACTCTGGTTAAATCTAGCACTCTTATTCCTGCTAAAGCTTGCTTCATAATTTTTCTAGTAGTGAAATATTCTACTAACTCCTTCCTATACTATCTTAGATATCTGCTTTAGGTGTTCTATATTTAACTGTATTATCCTTTATCATATTAACTCTTTTGCTTATTTTTTATTATTCACAAAGCCTTAGGTCCTATAATAACTAATGACTATTATAGAGTATGTTCTTTCAAATCAACAAACCAGCTCTAGTGGAGTTTAAATAAATGTTCTTTTCATCATAGAAAAGCTAATAAGATATAGCAGAAGTTATATTTTAAGATTAAAATAGTTAATCAGAAAATAAATAAAAATGACCTCAATCTACTCTTTATAGACTGAGGTCATTTATCCATATACTAATTAGATACGCTATTTCTTGCTTAATAAAATTTTACATCACTTTTGTCATTATCTACACAAGTATATTTCTTTTGAACATGATTATCAAACTAATGGTCCATAGTGCTAAAGTGTAAATTTACTAACTATAGTTCATTGAGCTCTTTAATGCCTTATTTAGAACTGTCATTTCTTTTTTTGTTAAGTAGCGCCATGCTCCATAAGGCATATCACCAAGCAAAACATTCATTATTCTAGTTCTTTTAAGGCTCAAAACATTATAGCCTAATACTTCACACATTCTTCTAATCTGCCTATTTAAACCTTGAGTTAATACTATATTGAAAGTTATCGAGTTAATCTTATTAATCTTACAAGGAAGCGTCACGGTGTCTAATATCTCTACTCCCGAGGCCATAGCTTCTAAAAAATCTGCGGTTATTGGCTTGTCTACTTTCACAATATATTCTTTTTCATGTCCATTTTCTACCCTTAAAATTTCATTAACTATATCACCATCATTTGTTAGTAAAATCAATCCTTCTGAATCTTTATCAAGCCTTCCTATATGAAATATTCTTTCTGGATACTTCACGTAATCAATAATATTATGAGGGTCTTTAAGATCAGTCGTACTTGTAATGCCTCTAGGCTTGTATAAAGCAATATAAACCTTTTTAGGCTTAGCTTTTAATGGCTTGCCATCTATTAAAATAACATCTTTATCATCTACCTGTTGTCCTATTTGAGGTAGTTGACCATTAACTAAAACCCTATTGGCTTTTATCAATTTATCTGCTTCTCTTCTTGAGCAAGTACCCGTTTCTGCGATATATTTATTTATTCTCATTTGTCTCCTTAATACCTATTTTCATTGCTGACAGTTGATTATTGATTTCCAATTTAACAAACAAATCCTTGCTGAAAGTTTACAAGATATATTATGTTAATGTCAATAGAAAATAAGTGTTGCTTTATTAATTAGAAATAATAAACTTATCACAATTGTTCTGACTTTATACATCGCGTAAAATATCTATGTATTGTATTTACTTTTTCTTAAAGCATTTTGGATAGAGTCCATATAATTGTGTAAAAGGTAAAAGGCCATATGAAAACCTTTTTAAGGTATAATGTTTTTAAGACCAAAAACATACCTAGGAGGATTTCACATGACCCAAGTACATTTTACACTTAAAACGGAAGATATTCAAAGTCTAATTGAAGAATCTGTTGAGAATAATGCATCAAAGTTGGTACTGCAAACACTGTTTAATCAGATAATGGAGCAACAAAGGACTGAGTATGTAAAACTAAAGACTATGAAAGAAGCTCAAAACGCACTACCCAGAGAAATGGATATTTTGAAAGAAGTTATACAACTAGAGTAGGAACATTAGAGCTTAGAGTGCCAAGAACCAGAGATGGAGAGTTTTCACCTGAC
>PWPR01000109.1 GCA_003557085.1 Clostridia bacterium
CAGGTGGCAGAAAATCGATATTACCAGGAATTGCATCTCGTAAACTTATTACTGATAATCATGCTCGTATGAATGAAAAAGGTTCTGAAAGTGGAAATGTAAAGGACAATCCAATTAATAAAATCATGCAAGAGGCTGCTTTCTTATCTGGAGTAGACTTCAGCATAAACGTTGTACTAGGAAAGAACAAAGAGATTTTAGATGTGTTCTCAGGAGAGATAGATTACTCGTGGAAAAAAGGCGTAGAACTATGCGAAACACTTACAACACAACTAATTAAAGAAAAAGCAGATGTTACTATCGTTAGTGCAGGTGGATTCCCAAAGGATATAAATCTTTATCAAGCACAAAAGGCTATTGAACATGCTGCAATAGCAACTAAGCCTGGTGGATATATTATTGTTTTTTCAGCATGTCAAGAAAACCTAGGCAATGAAACCTTTGAAGATTGGATCTTAAGTACAAATGGCTGGGATGAAGTCTTTGAAAGGTTTGAGTCAAAATTTGAGCTTGGAGGTCACAAGGCATTTGCCTTAGCTAGATCTTTATATGACAAAACTGTATTATTAATTACTGAAATGAGTGATGAAACTGTTTCAAGTTGTAATATGATTAAGATTTTGAACTTTAAAGAAGCAATTGAAGTCGTTAACGATAATATTAATAACTGGACATGTTATATAATGCCTGACGCATCTACAATATTACCAAGAATAGGAGATTAATGTGACTAGACAAAACATATATGATAATAATGAATTTTATGATGGATATCAAAAAATTAGAGTAAAAGAAGCAAATGCTAATGACTTGATTATTGCACCTATCACAGATGCTTTAATCGGAAAGACAAACTATAGAACTGCTTTAGATCTTGGATGTGGCACTGGTAAGCTTTCTTATCAGCTTTCTAGAAATGGAGTAAAAGTAGATAGCATTGACATCTCAGCTAAAATGATTAATAAGGCCAGAGAAGAGTTCTATCATGAGAATATTACTTACATCAACAAAGCATTAGAAGATTATTTATACCCAGAAAATAAGTATGATTTAGTTGTTAGTACAATGGCATTCCATTATATAGCTTGTACTGACTTGGAAAATATTTTTGCGAAAATTAATAATTCACTGAAAAATGATGGCATTTTCATATTTAGCGTTGAACATCCTTCTTCAAGAGCATCAAAACACCAAGGTTGGTTAAGTGTAGATAATAAGAAGTTATGGCCTTTAGCAGATTACTTTGACCGAGGTTTAAGGGAAGAAGAATGGCTTGTCAGCGGTGTAATAAAGTATCATCGGACTGTGTCTGATTATTTCAACTTGCTTAAAAATAATAGCTTTTCACTTATTGATTTGAATGAAGCAGAGCCAAATAATATGGCTTTAGAAAAATTGCCAAGAGCAGAGATAAGACCTTTATTTCTATTTATGAAAGCAGTAAAAAAATAATCAAAGAAAACCTCCTCCTTTTGAGATATGACCCACAAAATAGATACTCATTTTGAACTACCTACATTTTAGAGAGTATGTCAATGCTCGTTAAGATGAGGAGGTTTACTCATAATAAATGTACTTTCTTGGTGGAGGCCTCATTATCCTTATAATAATCATTCCAGCTACGAACCCTCCAATATGTGCCCACCATGCAACTGAAGTAGTGCTCGGGTCTGCAGTAATACCACTTAAAAACTGAATTCCAAACCAAAAAATAAGATAAACTGAAGCAGGTATTCGAACAAATCTGAACAACAGAATTGGTACAAAGGTTATAATTCTGGAATATGGGTAAAGGACAAAATAAGCTCCCAAAATTCCAGCAACACCTCCACTAGCACCAATAACAGGAATCATACTGCTAGTATCTGATAAAATTTGTACTCCAGAAGCTGATATAACCATAAGTAGGTAGAATATAATAAATTTAAAATGACCAAGTTCATCTTCCACATTATCTCCAAAAATCCATAGATAAAGCATATTGCCTAACAAATGACCCCATCCTCCATGAAGAAACCCTGCTGTTACAAGTCTCCATGGTTGAGTAATCCCCATGTTAGGTATAACAGCAAACGATAGTATAAATTGATTTAGCTCCCTAGTTGTAAGTGAAAACTGAAAAAGATATATCCCTATATTTAATGTAATTAAACATATTGTTATAATCGGCATTTTTCTTGATCTGATGGTATCTCTTACAGGAAGCATCCCTTTCTCTCCTTTAAAACATCTTACAATAGTCAACTCTAGTACTCTATAAAACTTTTAGCTTTATTAGTTAACTCATTATATCATAGTTACTTATGGCTTACTAAGCATATTATTCAAAAGAAAAATTCGTACAACCATGTACGAATTGATTAAATTACTCCATTATTTACTCTTGCTATTAAATCTATAACTTTGGATTTAATAACATCTCTAGCAATTCTAAATTCTTCTAATGACTTGCCTGAAGGATCCTCAATCCCCCAGTCTTCCTCATGCTTGGTTAAGGTAAAAGGACAAGTGGCACCACATCCCATAGTAATTAGTATGTCCACTTCTTCTGGTATTTCTTCCATCAACTTTGGATACTGATTACCTATGTCTATGCCATCCTCTTTCATTACCTCTATAGCTAAGGGTTTGACTTCATGATAATCCTCAGTTCCAGCAGAAAACACTTCAAGTAATCCGTCTCCCAGAGTTCTTGCGTATCCTTCAGCCATTTGGCTTCTGCACGAATTGTGAATGCAAACAAATGCTACAATTTTTTTGTTCATGATTTTTCCTTTCTTAAATCAATGTTAAAAGAGCTACTCTATCCTTAATTTACACACGCTCTATAATTGTATATAATTTAGCTATCAAAGGAACTGCTTCTTATTACTGAAATATATAAGAGTGCAACCTAAAAATAGCTTTATAAGGATGATATGAATGAAGATTGAACAATATGTGAAAATATTTAAAGCCCTAAGCCACATTACAAGATTAAAAATAGTTTTGCTGTTGTCTGAAAAAAACCTCTGTGTATGCGAAATTACAGAAATTTTAGAAACAAGCCAACCTCGGATCTCACAACATTTAAAAGTACTAAAAGACACACAACTGGTTAAAGAAGAAGTTTCTGGTCCTTTAAGGATATATCAACTAAAAAAAGACATTTTAGAAAGCTATTTAAATGGATTCAGTAAACTATTTAACACAAGCCTATCTGAAAATGATGAGCTACAAGAATATTCTAAAACAATTGTTAAACTAGGAGATTCAATGAGAAGATAATAATAAGCTTAGCTTTTAAAAGCTGAGCTTATTTTAGTTCTCCATCTTATTTTCTTTATCCGTCTTATCAGTTGAGCCTTCAATATCCTCATCCTGAGTTTTAGCATCACCTTGTGCTTCCTCTTCATCTAGCTCTGCCTCTAATCTTTGGTGAAGTTCTCTTAACTCAGCCTTTCTTACCTGCCTTCTTCCAATAAAAGTTGCAAGTGTTACTAAAACTGCTGTTATCATCATTCTTACATAGAAATCCTCAAACATCATAAGTAATAATAATGTACCAATAATAATTAAAACTGCAGCTATAATTCTTTTCGCTGTTTTATTCATAAATGCACTCCTTGTATAATAGTATGCACTAGATTATGTCACTATGTTATATTAGCATAAAATGAAACAAAAGGCATCAATATTGACAATCTTTAGTTAATTTTATATAATAACCGACAAAGCAATGAATAGAAGTAGTAATTAGCAATAATACTTTTAGAGAGCTACAGCTTGGTGAAATGTAGTAGTGTTATCTAGTGAACTCATCTTGGAGCTGATAATGTGTAACAGCATTATCCGTATATCAGCGTTAATGATTCGAGGGGGGTAAAATGCCCAAGAAGAGTGGTACCGCGGAATCATTTCGTCTCTTATCAGAGACGATTTTTTATTTTTAAAGGAGGATTAATTATGTCAAATACTTACTCTAGGGAAGTTGATTTAAAGTGGCAAAAGAAATGGGCTGACACAAAACTGTATAAATTTAATAAAGAGAATATAAAAAATAAGTTATACTGCCTTGAAATGTTCTCATATCCCTCAGGTGCAAACTTGCATATTGGTCACTGGTATAACTATGGCTTAACAGATTCATGGGCAAGACTTAAGAGATTACAAGGATATGAAATTTTCCAGCCAATGGGTTTTGATGCTTTTGGACTACCAGCTGAGAACTATGCAATCAATACAGGAATCCATCCTAAAATATCCACTGAAAACAATATAACTACTATGCGTAAGCAATTAAGAGAAATGGGCGCTATGTTTGATTGGGATTATGAAGTTGTGACATGTGCCCCTGAATATTATAAATGGACTCAGTGGTTGTTTCTAAAATTATTTGAGCATGACTTGGCATATATCTCTGATGCTCCTGTAAACTGGTGTCCATCATGTCAAACAGTATTAGCTAATGAGCAAGTAGTTGATGGATATTGTGAAAGATGTGATGCAGAAATCACCAGAAGAGATATGACTCAATGGTTTTTCAAAATAACAGAGTATGCAGATAGATTACTTAATAATTTAGATGATTTAGATTGGCCTTCAAGAACTACTGCTGCACAAAGAAATTGGATTGGCAAATCAATTGGAGCTGATATAGAGTTTAAAATTGATGGGACAGACTTTTCTTTTACAGTATTCACTACTAGAGCAGATACACTTTATGGTGCAAGTTATGCTGTGCTAGCACCTGAACACAAGCTGGTAGAACATATCACCACTAGTGAGCAAAAAGCTGCAGTAGAAGAATATCAAAGATATGCTAGAAAACAAAGTGAAATAGATAGACTTTCCACAGTAAAAGAGAAAAGTGGAGTTTTCACAGGAGCTTATGCAATTCATCCTTTAACAGGAGATAAAATTCCAATCTGGATAGCTGATTATGTTATAGCAAGCTATGGAACAGGTGCTGTTATGGCAGTTCCTGGTCATGACACAAGAGACTTTGAGTTTGCTCAGAAGTATGATCTTTCTATACCTAGAGTGATAAAGGCAAATGCCACAGGAGTAGATGATTCTTTGCCTTTTACAGACTATGGAATATTAGTAAATAGTGGAGAGTTCAATCAACAAACTAGTGAAGAAGCTATGATAAATATTGTGGGTGCTTTAAAAGAGATAAACCAAGGACACGAAACCACTAGTTATAGATTAAGAGATTGGTTAGTTTCAAGACAAAGGTATTGGGGAGCACCGATTCCAATCGTTCATTGCGCAGAATGTGGATTAGTACCTGTTCCAGAAGAGGATTTACCCGTTACATTGCCTTTTGATGTAGATTATAAACCAAAAGGGAAAGCACCACTTCAAACAAATCATGAGTTTTATCACACTACTTGTCCTAAATGCAAAAAAGAAGCTTTTAGAGACCCAAATACTTTAGATACTTTTGTTGACTCAAGCTGGTATTTTTTAAGATATCCAGATAATAATAATTCTGAGAGACCTTGGGATCCAGAACTTATTAATAAAATGCTTCCTGTTGACAAATATGTCGGAGGTCCAGAACATGCCTGTATGCATTTGTTGTATGCAAGGTTTATTAACATGGCATTAAAAGACATGGGATATATTAACTTTGAAGAGCCTTTCAAAAACTTAACTCATCAAGGCATAATTTTGGGGCCTGATGGTAAGAGAATGAGCAAATCAAGAGGGAATGTAATTTCACCAGATGGATATATTGCTGACTATGGCTCAGATGTATTGAGACTTTTCTTAGCATTTGGCTTTGCCTATACTGAAGGTGGCCCTTGGGATGAAAATGGCATATTAGCTACAGCTAGATTTGTTGAAAGAGTGGAACGCATACTAAAGAAAATTAGCCAGTATGATGAAGATAATTATACTGTAATGACGAAAAGTGAAAAAGAGCTTGATTATGTGAGAAACTATGCAATCAAAGGCATTACTGAGGATGCTGAGAAAATGCAGTATAATACTTGCGTATCAAGAATGATGGAGTTAACTAACGCTTTATATAAGTACGAGAATGATACAGAGAAAAAGAATATTCATCTACTTAAGGATTGTGCAAAAGATTTAATGATAATTATGTCTCCTTTTTCACCACATTTTAGTGAAGAAATGTGGGAACTTTCAGGCTATGAATATTCTATATTCAATCAGCAATGGCCTAAGGTTAACGAGGCTGCTTTGATTCTTGATACAATTGAGATAGCAATTCAGATTAATGGAAAAGTTAAGTCTAAGCTTGACATATCTAGCTCACTTAATAAGAAGCAAATTGAAGAACATGTCCTATCTGATACATCTGTTAAGGAACTCATTGGAAGCAAAAAAGTAATTAAAGTCATTGTTGTACCTGAAAGACTTGTTAACATCGTAATTAAATAATAAAAAGAATTGTCTCATTTTTATATTGAGACAGTTCTTTTTTTAATATAGAATTAATAGCAAATACTGTTATAAGGAGATTATGAATGACTAAAATCATAGCCCATAGAGGAGCTTCTTCTATTGCTCCAGAAAACACACTTATTGCTTTCAAACGTGCAATTGAACTAAACTCACACGGGATAGAACTAGATGTACATATGACAAAAAATGGGGTGCCCATTGTAATTCATGATTTTGACTTAGCTAGAACTACTAATGGAAAAGGCTTTGTAAATGATTTTAATTTAGAAGCTATTAAAAAACTAGATGCTGGAAGCTGGTTTGGTTCAGAATTTAGTCAAGAAAAAATCCCAACACTTGAAGAAGTACTTGAGCTTTGCTGTGAAACAGATGATAATTTTATTATCAACGTTGAGTTAAAGGCTGGTTCAAAAGTCTATCCTGAAATTGAAGAAAAGGTCTTAAGAATATTCAAGCAATATAGTATATTAGACAAAATCCTTGTCTCTTCATTTGACCATTATGCTATAGAAAAGATAGGTTCTTTAGAAAAAGATGTAAAAACTGCTGTGCTCTTCTCGGCTGCAGTCGTTTCACCTTGGAGATATTTATCTACATTAAATTTCGATGCCTATCATACAGCTTGGCATAGACTTGATAAAGATATCATTGAAGGGTGCCATAGAAATGGCTTAATAGTTAATGCTTATACTTTAGATGATATGGACTTTGCCAAATTATTAATTAGCTATGGAGTAGATGGAATAATTACTAATTATCCACAAAACTTATTAGGACTTGTCTAAAGACCTCTTATACTAATTTTTCTATTAACTTGCATACTCCTCAAAAAGTTTGATGATATAAAAAAAACAGTTCTCCTTAGTTTGAGATAGTACATTAACATAAGGAGAGCTATTTTTTTAAAGGTCTAGTAAAGCTTTTTCATTCATATCTTTATAGTACCCTCGATATGACTCAGGTAAATTCTTAGCTATCTGAAGCATGCAATAATCAGCTATATATTGATTGAAGTCAGCCACAGAAACATCTTTTTTCTTAGGCAATACAAACGGTTCTCCAAAAACAACCTTCACATCTGCTTTTCGTAAATTTTCTCTTCCCATATCACTATCTTTTATAGGTAGTAGTTTGTCTGTCCCGGAAAGCCCTATAGGAACAATAGCTGCATTACTCATTTTTGCAATTAAAACAAAGCCTTTTAGTGCTCTATTCATAGAAGCTGACCTAGATCTAGTACCTTCTGGAAAGATAACTAGTGAACCCCCTGTTTTCACATGGTTTATGGCTGTCTTCACAGCTGCCATATCAGGAGTATTAGGCTTAATCTCTATTGTATTAAGAGACTCCATAATTAATCTTGTGATTTTTACATCCTTTAGCTTAACTCCTGCAATATATGCTAAATTGTGCTTTCTTAGATATAAGTTGAGAACAGGTGCATCTATATTGCTTAAATGATTAGATATATAGATTGTGGGTTTGTTCTTCCTCTTTTTTATGCTATCAATATTTTCTACCTGTAAGTTTGCATAATATTTAATACTTCCTTTAAGTATCGAATTGATCACAGACTTCCTCATATTTTCAGGTAGCTTATCAACCATATTAATTATTCCATTTATGAACTGAGACATAATCACACCTCTTTATAGCTTGTTTAATATTAAGTCATTTATACTTTGCTAGTACATAAGAGACTACTCTTTTTCTAAGATATTATAACATATCTTGAAAATGTTTATACTACAACTTGACTAAACAATGTGTTAATTTAGCACCTTTCATAAGCTTTAGTTAAAAATGCTATTTTAAATAATATTTTGTGTGTTAAAATATAACAAAAGAGAAAGGAGTGTATGATCTAGTCTAAGGTCATATCATACAAGTAAAGATGAATAATTTAAACAAAGAAGTATTAGATATAGAGATTTCTGGCATTCGAAGATTCTACAATATGATTTCAGATAACAAAGATATAATCTCGTTAACCATTGGACAACCTGACTTTCCAACTCCTAGCCATATAAAAGAAGCTGCAAAAATTGCTCTAGATAATAATTTAACAAATTACAGCCATAATGCTGGATTTATTGATTTAAGAGAGGCTATTAGTAATTGGATGATAGAGAAGTATGATCTCTCATATGACCCATATCATGAGATCTTAGTTAGCACAGGGTCAAGTCAAGCGCTTGATATCACTTTTAGATCAATTCTGAATCCAGGAGATGAGGTTATATTACCTGCTCCAATTTACCCAGGTTATGAACCACTAATAAAAATGTGTAAAGCTAAAAGCATTCTTGTAGACACTAGGAGCACAAACTTTAAGTTAACTCCTAAGCAGCTAGATGAACACATAAACTCTAAGACTAAAGCAGTTGTTATTCCTTACCCTTCAAATCCAACTGGTGCTGTTTTAAGCCATAATGAAACTTATGAGCTGGCTAGTTACTTAAGCAATAAAGATGTTTATGTCATAGCAGATGAACTTTATAGCGAGTTAATATTTGCAGGTAAACATACTTCAATAGCTAGTTTCAAAGGAATGAAAAATAAAACCATTGTAATTAATGGACTTTCAAAATCCCATTCTATGACTGGATGGAGAATAGGTGTTGCCTTGGCACCAAAAGAACTAATGTCAAATATGATTAAAGTTCACCAATATAATGTAACTTGCGCTTCTTCAATTAGCCAAAGAGCTGCTTTTGCTGCTTATACTAATGGATTTGATGATGCTAAACCAATGAGTAAGGCTTACTATAATCGTGTAAGGAAAGCATTTGATAAATTTCAGAAAAATGGGATTGATGTTAATATGCCAGGAGGTACTTTTTACATTTTTCCAGAGATAAAAAAGCCTAACATGACATCCTTAGAACTAGCAGTCGATCTTGTCGAAAAAGCTGGAGTTGCTCTAATTCCAGGCTCAGCATTTTCTCATTTTGGTGAAGGTTATTTGAGACTATCTTGTGCTTGTTCAGAAAAGGTTTTGGATGAAGGACTTGCTAGAATAGAGTCATATTTAACACGCTATTTATAGTTGAAAAGAAAAAACCCCGGAGTTTAGTATTATCTAAATTCCGGGGTA
>PWPR01000013.1 GCA_003557085.1 Clostridia bacterium
CAGTAATGTACTTAGGTAAAATTGTGGAGATGACTTATAAACACGAGCTTTATGATAATCCAGTTCACCCATATACGCAAGCTCTGATGTCTGCTGTGCCTATACCAAATCCTGATATCAGACGAGAGAAAATTGTCTTGTCAGGGGATGTGCCTAGCCCAATGAATCCACCATCAGGTTGTCGTTTTCATACTAGGTGTCAATATGCGAAAGACATTTGCAAAGAAGAAGAGCCAAGTTGGGATGAGATTAAGCCAGAACATTTTGTTGCTTGTCATTTTGCAAAAGATTTTCTGTAGTATATAACTTAACGTAAAAGACCATTTCTTTAGTTAGATAGTATAACTGGAAGTGGTTTTTTCTTATTTTGAAAGATTTATTATTTTTATAAGTCAGTTCTAGTTTCTAATTAAAAAAAATATGCAATTTATTCAACAGTAAACATTCTTTAGGTTGTAACAAACTAAAATTCGGTATATTATAAGATATACGAAAGGAGAGATACTGGTGAAAAAAATTATTATAATAACCATACTATTGGCAATGATAACTTCCATAAGTAGTTGCATAAATAGAGCTCCTTATAGTTTTGAAGAAGAGGACAAAGATAAGATAGCCTTATCTGTATTCATGACAAAGGATGAAATAATTAATAAACTAGGCGAAGATTATACGATTATTACAGAAGAAGGTATGTCACATACAGATTTTCATACAAAACTTGAGTATGATGGTATAACATTTCATTATTATCATGATGAAGAAGTAATGCCAGAGAGCTTGCTTCCAGGTAATATTTTGCTTGAAAGCAATGATTATACTTATAACTTTGACATTGAGTTAGAAGCTAATGCATTAAGTTTAATTAGATATTTTAGAACTCAGTTTGATAGATATTTTGATATTCATAGAGGAGATTTTGCTTTTGATCTCTTTAAATATAGAGAAAGAAGAAACGGGACAGTTGTTGATACAGATTATATTATTAAACTGATATATGAAGATGGCGAGTTTTATATATCAAGGGACGAAATAAGTAGCGATCTGAAGGTAGTAGCTATATCTATTTTCATACCTTTGTAATGAAAGGATCAAAGATGTATACAATAGAAGAAGTTGAATCAATGCTGCACGAAATAATTGACAAATTGCCAAGTCCAATATTTGAAAAGCTTAATGGTGGTATAAGTTTGCTACCAGAAGTTAAATACAATAATATTAGTGGCAAAAAGGACTTAGTTATACTGGGTCAATATCATAGTGGAGGTCCATTAGGAAGATATATCTCTATATATTATGGTTCTCTTATTAAAGTATATGGTGGTCTAGATAAAGATAAGTTTATGGATCAGCTTGACGAGGTTGTAAAACATGAGTTGACGCATCATTTAGAAAATCTTGCTGGAGTTAAAGACTTGGAGGTTGAGGACGAAGATTTAATTAGAGATTACTTAAGGAGAATAAGAAATTGAGTAATATTCTTGTACTATCAGGTTATGCTTGCACGAGTGAAATTTGGAATGAGCTAAGTGATGTTGATTACAGCAACCTATTTAATAAAGCTATTTTTCTAGATTTTCCTAAAGAAAAACTTAAGGGCTTTAAAGATATTGAGAACTTTAGTCAATGGATTGAAGAAGTGGTTGATTATAGTAAGATAGACTATGTCATTGGACATAGTATGGGCGGGCTTGTTGCGTTAGATTTGGCTTATAGAAATGTTTTCAAGATAAAACAAGTGATTGCTATTGAGTCATTTATAAAAACACCTAGTCCATTTTTCCAAAATTTAGTGATGGATGAACATGAGCTAGAAAAAAAGCAATTGATTGAAATGTTTTCTAGAGAGGCGCCACATTATTCTTTAGAATTAGCTGAGAAACTAAAGGTGTTGGATTGGGTTGAGAAGGTCTCAAAGATAAATGCTCAAAAAGCTTTTATTTATGGGGATAGGAATCAAGGAAGAGAGAAAACTATATCAGAGCTGGGCATCTGTGATAAGTTAGAAAATAAAACAACTATTAAAATTGTTGAAAGAGCTTGTCATTTTCCTATGATTGAAAACCCAAATGGACTATATAATGAATTAGCATGTATTATTAGAGGCCAATAGGCCTCTTTTTTGAAGGAGATGATGAGTTCTAGTTGAATACATATAAAGAAGGGAGTGGTAGGAATGAACTGGGATAAAATAAGAGATTATTTTCCTATTACAAAAGAGTATGCATTTTTTGATTTAGCTAATAAGTGTGGGTTGCCAACATTTGTGACAGATGTTATCCAAGATTATATTACTAAGCAGCAGGCTTTTGGGGGAGACAAACAAGAATGGTTTGAGACATTGGAGGAAGCAAGAGGTAATTTTGCAAAGCTTGTAAATGCATCAATTGACGAAATAGCTTTTACAAAAAACACGTCAGAAGGACTCAATATTGCAGCAAACTGTCTACCATTGAAAAAAGGAGACACAGTGTTGCTCAATGAAAATGAGCATCCTAATAATGTGTATTGCTGGTTAAACTTAGCTAGCAGAGGTATTAATGTGAAATGGATACCTACAGAGATTGGATCTATTACAGTAGAAAATATTGAAAAAATGATAGATGATAGTGTCAAGGTTGTTTCTTTTTCTTCTGTAACATATGCTCCTGGAAATAAGAATGATGTTAAATCTATTGTTGATTTTTGCAAAGGTAGAGGAATATATACTGTGGTGGATGCAGTTCAATCAGTGGGTACGATGGTAGTTGATGTTAAGAAGCTAGGAATGGATATTTTGTGTACTAGTGGTCATAAATCATTATTTACTCCTCATGGAGTTGGTGTAATATATATTAATAAAGATTTACTTGATGATATGCAACCTGTGTATGTTGCCAGAGCTGGCATGGGCATGGCTGCTCAAATAGAGTATGATAAAATTGAGTACAAGCTAGACCAAGCTGATAATGCTAGAAAGTTTGAAATTGGTAATTATAATTATTTAGGCATAACTGCTTTTAATGAAGCATTAAAATTCTTGTTATCGTTAGGTATGGAAAATGTAGAAAGAAGAATACTTGAGATTTATGCTTATTTACTTTCTGAGTTAAATAAGATGGGTATAGAAGTAATAAGCCCTCAAGCAGGGTCTTCTAGAACAGCGATACTATGTTTTAAATATGCTAAAGCAAGGGATTTACATAATTACTTGATGAATCAGAATGTGATTAATACGCTTAGAAGAGATATGATTAGGATTTCTATCGGGCTTTATAATAATAAGCAAGATGTTGATGACTTGGTATTAGCAATAAAGAGTTATCAGATGAAAAACTAACTTGCTGAGCCACTTACTTGTTTTAAGCAAGTCAGTGTTGCTTAAGAATGCGTAGCCAAGCTCTTGTTGACGAATTATATATGTTAATGTATAATTTATTTTGCTCATAAGCACCCATAGCTCAGTTGGATAGAGTAACGGACTTCGAATCCGGGGGTCGCAGGTTCGAATCCTGCTGGGTGCGCCACTAAAAAATGCTTCATCTAACAACAATCTTAAGTTGTTAGATGAAGCATTTTTATTTTTTAAATAAGCCTTACTAATGCCATTTATATTTGAAATATGGTTAGCGTTACAGTGAACTTTAAATATGAATCAGCAATAAGTCCAATGTCACTAGACTTCTCAAAGCATTATAAAGTTAAATATAATGTGTTGCTTAAGATTTTGACATAGTTATTGCTGCAAATTCCGGTGGAATATAACTAATGAAAATACTGTATGTTAAAACTATAACTTTGTTTCATACAGTATTATTTTAATCGAAAGAAAGATAACTTAGTGCAGCAATACGGATTATAAACAGAAATTCCTTATATTATTTGATAATATAGATATTCGATGATAGAAATAAATTGGTGCTATGTATAATTATGTTAATAATAACCATTATTATTAAATGTCTGAATTTTTTAATATATTCAGTTATATTAAGAAAATGTATCTTTTTTTTTAGTAATTCGTTAAAAAATTAAAGGATATCTCTAGTGTTTATAGAATAATAATAAGGAGTATATTGTTATATTATTAAGCACTGTTAGAAGGGAGGCTTCAATTCTATAATAGTTGGCTATCGCACTAGGAGAAAATATAAAGGAGTGGAGACATATACATGAATAACAAATTTCAAAAGCCATTTGCAATAATTATTTTAGTTTTATTTATCTTTGGTATGACAGCATGTAATAATGATGTTGCAGATCCAGGAACTAACGGCGGAGATGAAGAAACAACTTTTAAAATTGGTATAATGACTGGTACTGTATCACAGGGTGAAGAAGAGTTTATGATGGCTCGGAGAATGCAAGAGAAATATGGAGACATGATAGTTCATACTACATATCCTGATCAATTTGCAACTGAGCAAGAAACTACTATAACAAATATGATGTCTATGGCAGCAGACGAAGATCTAAAAGCTATCGTAATGGTACAGGCTGTAATTGGTGCTATGGCAGCTGTTGATAATGTTAGAGAGATGAGACCTGACATGTTGATTATCCTTGGAGCTCCTGCAGAGCATCCAGAAGAGATTTCAACTAGAGCTGATATTCTATTAACAACAGACGCTTTCCAACGTGGTATTTCTATAATGGAACAAGCAAGAGATATGGGAGCAGAAACTTTTGTACATTATTCTTTTGCAAGACATTTATCAGTTGAGAGTATTTCTAGTAGATTAGCAATTCTTAAAGAAACAGCAGCAGAGTTTGGAATTGACTTTGTTGAAGCTGATGCTCCAGATCCAATTGGAGATCAAGGCGTAACAGGTGCACAGCAATTTATTATGGAAGATGTTCCAAGAAAAGTAGCTGAGTATGGACCAAATACAGCTTTATTTGCAACTAACTGTTCGATGATGGAGCCTATGATTAGACAAACAATTGAGACTGGTGCTATATTCCCAGTTCAGTGTTGTCCTTCTCCTTATCATGCATTACCTGGCGCATTAGGACTTTCAGTTCCTGATGAGAATAAAGGTGATGTCCAGTGGATACTAGAGCAGATTGATAATGCTGTTTATGACAGAGGAGCAGCAGGAAGAATCGCTACATGGCCAGTTCCAGTAAATATGGCTTATATTGAAGCTGGTGTTGAGTATTCAATTAAGTTCTTAGAAGGTGAAACAACAGAGCGTTGTGATGAAGATCTAATTAAAGCAATTTTAGAAGATATTGCAGGCGTAGAAATTACACTAACTCATTGGCCTCTTGCTGATGGTTCTACAATTGAGAACTACTTAATGTACCATTCTGACTATATTACATTTGGTACAGGGCAAGTTGTTCCTAGGTAGATGATAGCTAAATAGGCTGCAATTTATTGCAGCCTATTTTTTATCAGTTTTAGAAAGGAGGCTATTAAAATAGAAAAGAAGAAATTACTATCTATGCAGAAAATCACTAAAGATTATTCTGGAGTAGTGGTACTAAAGGATATAGATCTAGAGTTAAAAGAAGGAGAGATTCATGCTCTACTAGGTGAAAATGGAGCAGGAAAATCTACATTGATGAATATTCTTTTTGGGATGTCTGTAATTCATGATACAGGAGGATTCCAAGGAGAGATATTATTTGAAGAGGAAGAAGCAAATATAACTTCTCCACTAGATGCAATGGGTTTAGGTATTGGAATGGTACATCAAGAATTTATGCTTATACCAGGGTTTTCAATTACCGAGAACATTAAATTAAATAGAGAAATTACAAGGTCAAATTTAGTAAGTAAAGTTTTTGGAAAACAGATGGAAACCTTGGACTTTGATCAAATGAATAGTGATGCTAGACAAGCGCTAGACACCCTAAATATAGGGATTGATGAATATGTCAAGGTTGCAGGACTTCCTGTTGGTTATATGCAGTTTGTTGAAATTGCTAGAGAAATTGATAAGAAAAATATAAAGATCTTGGTTTTTGATGAGCCAACTGCTGTTTTGGCAGAGTCTGAAGCTCAAAGTCTTTTGGATGCTGTTCAAATTCTTGCAGAAAAAGGAATAGCTATCTTATTTATTTCTCACAGACTTGATGAGGTAATGCAAATTGCAGATAGAATAACTATTTTGAAAGATGGACGCTTAGTTGATACAGTCAGTAAAGAGGACACTTCAACAGTGGAAATAGCAGAAAAAATGGTTGGACGAAAAATAGAGAGAATGGTGAGAGAAGTTCGGGACTTAAGTGCTGAGCCAACAATTCTTTCTTTAAAAAACTTAAGAGTAGAAATGCCAGGAGAAACTGTTCTTGGTGTCAATCTAGATATTCATAAAGGTGAAATATTTGGAATAGGTGGCTTAGGGGGACAGGGCAAAATAGGCATAGCTAATGGTCTTATGGGGCTCTACCCAACAAGGGGCGAAGTTTTAGTAAATGGAGAGCCACTTAAATTGAATGATTCTTGCGCCTCACTGAATAATGGTTTTGCTTTTGTTTCAGAGGATAGAAGAGGAATTGGTCTTTTACTAGATGCCTCAATTGAAATAAATATTGCTACAACAGCTATAAGCGCATTTGATAAATTTATAAAAAGGTTTGCTTTTATTACACAAATTGATCATAGAGGCATAAGGCAGCATGCAAGACAAATGATTAGCGAGCTTGATATAAGATGCCAAGGACCAACCCAGCACACTAGAAGGTTAAGTGGAGGCAATCAACAGAAAGTATGTATTGCTAGGGCCTTGACATTAGAGCCAGAGATTATACTTGTATCAGAGCCAACTAGAGGTATTGATGTAGGTGCAAAAAGAATTGTACTTGATACTTTAATAAAGCTAAATAAAGAAAAAGGAATGACAGTTATTATTACGTCTAGTGAGCTTGCAGAGTTGCGTTCTGTTTGTGATAGAATTGCTATTGTAGATAGAGGAGTAGTTGCTGGAATTGTACCTCCTGATGCATCTGATGCTGAATTTGGATTGCTTATGGCTGGTGGCAAGAAGGAGGTAGATAAGCGTGATTAAGAGTAGGATTCAAAGTATTGGTTTACCAAGAATAATCATTTTCGCATTTCTCTTAGCCCTTTGCTTTACTGCTTTAGTCTTAGGAATACCTATGGATCAACTTTTCTCTTCAACTCTTGTAAGAGTAGGAATGAATGGAATATTAGTTTTGGCTATGGTTCCCGCAATTGTAAGTGGTATTGGTCCAAACTTTGGTTTGCCATTGGGAATTATTTGTGGTTTATTAGGAGTGCTTGTGACTATTGATTTAGACATGAGAGGTTTCACAGCTCTGTTTACAGCTATGATTATATCAATTCCACCAGCAGCTATTGTTGGATCTGGGTACGGATGGCTGCTTAATAGAATTAAGGGTTCAGAGATGATGATAGCTACTTATATTGGTTTTTCATCAGTAGCAGTTATGAATATAGGCTGGATATTACTTCCTTTTAGTAGCCCAGAAACTACTTGGCCTATAGGAAGAGGTCTAAGGCTTACTATTTCACTAGAGGGTAGAATAGCATCTCTACTTAACAATTTTTGGAGAATACCATTTGGTAATAATCAATTTATACCAACTGGAATGTTACTATTTTTCTTGTTTGCCTGTTTCTTAATGTGGCTATTCTTAAGGTCAAAAGCTGGTGTTAACATGTATACTGCTGGTGTTAACCCAAGATTTGCTGTTTCATCAGGCATTAATGTTGATAGACAAAGACTTATAGGTACAATTATGTCAACAGTTTTGGGTGCAATTGGAATTATAGTATATTCTCAAAGCTATACATTCTTGCAGCTATATTTAGCACCAATGTATATGGCTTTTCCATCAGTAGCAGCTATTTTGATTGGAGGTGCAAGTACAAAAAAAGCCTCTATTTCGAATGTTATAATAGGAGTTTTCCTGTTTCAGGCTCTTTTAGTAGTTGCGCTTCCTGTTGCAAATGAGATTATGCAAGAAGGAAACTTAGCAGAAATAACAAGAATTATTGTTAGTAATGGTATTATCCTTTACGCTTTAACTCAAGCAAGGAAGGGTGATTAAAATGAGAGAAAATAAAACTATCAAGAGCATGCTTAATAGATTGGATAAGGACCAAATTAAAAGATTTCTAGTAAATAATATGGTAACCATATTGTTTATTATAATATGTTATTTTGGCTTTAGATTCTCAGGACTTTCCTTTTCGTTCTACTTAAGAGATATAACGACGAGAGTTGGGCGTAATTCATTCTTGATTTTAGCGCTTATTATACCTGTAATTGCTGGAATGGGGCTTAACTTTGCTATTGTAATTGGAGCTATGGCAGGACAAATAGCTTTATTATTAGTTACATTGTTTGGATGGAATGGAATAGGGGGATTATTAGCAGCTGTAGTAATATCTACGCCATTTGCACTTCTATTTGGTTTTCTTTTAGGGTCTCTTCTGAATAAAACCAAAGGACAAGAGATGATTACAAGTTTAGTTCTTGGGCTATTTGCAAACGGAATTTACCAGTTCATCTTTTTAATCTTGGTTGGAGGTATAATCCCGTGGCCAGACCCCCAGATGTTGTTAAATAGAGGATATGGTATTAGAAATACCATTGGTCTTGGTGATGGTGTTGAGGTTGGAGTAAGCAAATCTTTAGATAGAATTGTTGGCTGGTCAGTACCTGATACAATGATCCGCTTTGCTTTGATTGCACTTGCAGGAGTAGCAATATATTACTTCATAAGAAGAGTACGAGGAATATCAGCTGTAGAAACAGATGCAATTGGTAAAAGGAATGTTATTTTAATTGGTATGGTTGGATTTGCTGCTATAATGGGCGGATTTTACGCTAAAATGACGGCAAGCCCTATAAATGGTATAAATATCCCTGTTATTACTTATCTTGTTGTTGGGCTACTTTGTTTATTTAATTTATTCATTGTAAATACAAAACTAGGACAAGATTTTAGAGCTATAGGTAATGACATGCACGTAGCAGAGGTTGCTGGAATTAAGGTAGAAAGAACTAGAATTAAAGCAATAATCTTTTCTATAGTTTTTGCTGCATGGGGTCAAATAATCTTTTTGCAAAACTTAGGAAACCTCAATACATATGGAGCACATACTCAGGTAGGTATGTTTGCGATTGCAGCCATTCTGATCGGTGGAGCTTCAGTAGCTAAAGCTACAATTGGACATGCCATTTTAGGTGCTGTATTATTCCATACTCTCTTTATAGTTTCACCTTTAGCAGGAAGAAATCTATTTGGAGATGCGCAAATTGGTGAGTATTTTAGAGCTTTTGTTGCATATGGTGTAATTGCACTAGCACTTGTAATGCATGCACTTAGAAAAAGGCTTCAAGCTCAAGATTTACTTAGAATGAAAGAAGCAGCAGAGTTAGAAAAAGCAGAACTGGAAAAAGCAGATTAAAAAGGCTCTATAATAAATGGTGTTGGTGATTGGAAGCCAGCATCATTTTTCTTTTAAAAAAGTAGTGAGACAAAAGACACACTCTGATAAAATATAATCACCAAACTA
>PWPR01000042.1 GCA_003557085.1 Clostridia bacterium
ATATTATGTAGCCCTCACAACCCTGTCGGCAGAGTATGGACTGAAGAAGAACTAAGGGAATTCTCAGATATATGTGTTGAAAACGACGCTTTAATTATTTCTGATGATATTCATTGTGATTTGCTCTTAAATGGTAGTAAACATACAATGCTTGCTACTTTAGACAAAAAGTACGAGCAAAACAGCATTACTATCATAGCTCCTAGTAAGACATTTAACACAGCTGGTTTGAAAGCTGCTGTTACTATAATTCCAAATGATAAAATAAGAGAAGACTTTGTATATATGCAAATGGCTGGATATAATGCACCCAACATATTAGCATTAGCTGGTTTGAAAGCATCCTATAAGCATGGTAAACAATATATTGAAGACATAAATAATCATGTTTCTAGTAACTTGAAATATTTCACAGACTATATTAATGATAACATTCCTGAGTTGACAGTTATTGAGCCTGAAGGAACTTACTTAGTTTGGGTAGACATGAATGGTCTTAATATGAATAGAGATGAACTCAATCGTTTTATGATTGATAAAGTAAAGGTTGCTACAGACTTTGGAGATGTTTTTGGAGAAACAGGTGCTGGTTATCAAAGGTTCAATTTAGGATGCACTTTGGAAACTATAAAAGAATGCTTGCATAGGCTTGATAAAGCAATTTCTGAATGGAGGAAAATTAGCTAAATGAAAATCAATTCTGAACTAGAGTTAAAGACGTATTTAGATAACCTTGAAAATAAACTAGAGAATATTAATAACAAAATTTCTCAACTATCTTATCAAAGATATATAGATAAAGAACAAAAGCCTGAAATAAACACTTTACAAAAACAATCATCTTCTATTCTACTTAATGAAGACTTATTTAGCTTAGTCAGTGAATGGAAAGGGAATGTCAATGATAAAGTCCTTAGTAGAAGGCTTGAAGTATGGTATAACAATCTATTAATAGCAAAGGTTGACTCAAAACCTGAGATAATTGATTTACAGCAAGATATTTCATATAAAATCATGAGCAACAAATATAAGGTTGATAATAATAATTATACTCTTGGTGAAATTAGAGCTATTATTAGAGCTGATAAAAATAAGCACCAAAGAGAAAAAGCTTGGAAATCACACACTGAGCTTCACAATAAAGTAGCCAAAGACATGTTAGAGCTCTTTAGGTTACGTAATAAAGCGGCACAAGAGCTTGGATATGATACTTATGTTGATCTTAAACTAGAAATGAATAACCAAATGTCTAAAGAGGTTGTAATGAACTTGTTGAATGATTTAACAGCAGCTACTGATAAGTTTTATAAAGAGCTGCTTAGAAAAGGTGCTGATAAATTAGGCATTGAAACAATTGAACCTTGGGACATACAATATATACTTGAACAATTGGGTGGAGTAGATAAATCATTCTTCCCAAAAAATAAGCTTAATAGTTCATTGGAAGAATGGGCCAATTATATGGATTTTAGCTTAGAAGATTATGGTATTGAATCAGTATTCCACGATATTCCATATAATGGACTTACAATGGGTTTGGATAGAAATACAATTAAGCTATTATGTAATCCTGATGATGGTTATTCATATTATAGGACACATTTTCATGAATTAGGACATGCTCTCCACTCAGCACTTAAAGAAGTTGATGATTATGTACTAAGGAGAGAATCTACAATTTTCACTGAAGGAATTGCCGAAATATTTGGATACATCACTAGCGACAAAGATTGGCTTACTGATTTTTATAAATTAGATGAAGAGATTGCCACAAAAGCTCTAAATAGTGCTATTGGCCCAAAATATCATTATATCAGGCAAAGAACAGCTTATTGTTTATTTGAGTATCAAGCTTATGAAAACCTAGAGCAAGATTTAGATAAATTGATGGCTAGTGTAGATTCTAATATCTTAGATTGCACCTATAACACAACTCCTAGATGGTCCTCAAATGGTTGGTATGTTAGCTATCCAATATATTGGCAAAATTATGTCTTGGCAGACTTCGTTGCAAGCCAGGTGCATCATCATCTAAAAGAAAATATTGGCTCGTTAGTGAAAGACAAAAAGGCTTTTGAGTATGTCGTTGAAAACTATATTTCTGAAGGAGCCTTAGTGCCTTGGTTAGAAAAAATCAAGCTAGGCACTGGAGAAGAACTAAACTCCAGAGCAATAATTTCAGATCTAACCAAAACATTTTAGGAGGAAAATTTTGATACTGATAAAAAATGCTTACGTTAAAACAGTAACTAAGGGAGATTTAGAGAATACTTCAATATTGCTACAAGAAGGAAAAATAGCAGAAATTTCTCAATTTATAGACCCAACTTCAGAGATGCATATTATTGATGCAAAAGGCATGATTGTCACTCCAGGCTTAATAGATTGTCATTCGCATGTAGGAGCTTGGGAAGAAGGTCTTGGTTGGGAAGGTAATGATATTAATGAAATGACAAATCCGATTAATCCTGGTTTAAGAATAATTGATGCAGTAAACCCAGATGATATTGGTTTTTGGGATGCACGCCGTGGAGGGGTTACTACTGTTCAAACAATGCCAGGGTCTGGCAATATTATCGGTGGATTAATGTTTGCTATTAAGACTTATGGTAGTATTGTTGATGATATGATTTTGAAAAATCCTACTGGTATGAAAGCAGCTTTTGGAGAAAACCCTAAAAGATTCTATGGCACACAAGACAAGCAACCAAAGACTCGTATGGGAAATGCCTATTTATTAAGAAAAGCATTAACAGAAGCAAAGGAATATATTGCTAATGAAAATGAGTATGACATAAAAATGGAAAACCTCTCTCTTGTTCTTAAGAAGGAAATTCCTTTAAGAGTTCATGCTCATAGAGCTGATGATATTTTAACTGCTATCCGAATAGCTAAAGAGTTTGACATTGAAATTACAATAGAGCATTGTACTGAAGGTCACAAAGTAGCAAGTGCCTTAGCTACTAATAATATCTGGTGTAATATAGGTCCATCATTATGGCAAAGGGCAAAAGTTGAAACAAAAGATATTACCCCTTCTACTCCAGCTGTTATAGCTGAATCTGGCGGTAGGGTTACCTTGATTACTGATCATAACATAATCCCTCAACATTATTTTAGAATAGCAGCTGGCTTAGCTGTAAGAGAAGGATTAAGTGAACAACAAGCTTGGGAAGCTGTTACTATCAATCCTGCAAAAGTAATTGGTGTTGCAGATAGAGTTGGAAGTATAGAGGTTAATAAAGATGCTGATCTTGTAATTTGGAATGGGGATCCTTTTGAACCTACAACTCACTGTATAATAACGATTATTGACGGAAAAATTGTTTATAAAAAGGAGGATAACTAAATGAAAGCTTATATCAATGCAACAATCATGGATGCAGATAAGCCATTAATTTTAGATGGAATCCTCTTAGTAAAAGATGGAAAAATTGATTACGCTGGGGAAAAAGTTAGTTTCTCTGATAGCTATACTATTATAGATTGTAAAGGAAAATTTATATTACCTGGCTTTATTGATGCTCACACTCATGTGGGTATTTGGGGAGAAGGCACTGGAGAATCTGATGGTAATGAAAGTACAAACCCTATTACACCTGGAGTAAGAGCTATAGACTCAATGAATTTGGAACACTCTAGCTTTAAAGATGCTATAAATGGTGGAGTAACTACTGTATGTGTTACCCCTGGCTCTGGTAATAATATTGGGGGTCAAATGTGTGTCCTAAAAACTGGAGGAAATAGTCTTGACGAAATGCTTATCAACAATTATGTTGGAATGAAAGCAGCACTAGGTGAAAATCCTAAAAGATTCTATGGACAAGAAAGAAAGACTTTCCCTTCTACTCGTATGGGTAATGCTCACGCCATAAGAAAAACCTTAGCTAAAGTAAAAGATCTGTTAAAAAAGGATAAAGAAATTGAATTTGAACTAAAACCTCTTATTGAAGTTTTAGATAAGAAGGTTCCACTAAGAATTCATGCCCATAGGGCTGACGATATAATAACAGCTCTTAGGATTGCTGATGAGTTTGATATTATTTGTCAAATTGAGCATGGTACAGATAGTGCTAGAATAGCTGATTATCTAGCAAGTAAAAATACTAAAATTAATCTTGGACCTTCTTTTTGGAATCGAGCAAAGGTAGAAACTCAAAGTGTCTCATTCAAAACAGCAGCTGTTCTAGAAAAAGCTGGGGTTGAATTCTCTTTGATATCTGATCATCCTTTTTATCCTATACAGTACACAAATATAGCACTCTCTTTAGCACATGCAGAGGGTTTAAGCAAGAATCAGGCTCTTAAAGCATATACCTTAACTCCTGCAAAGTTTTTAGGAGTTAAAGATAAAGTAGGTTCACTAGATAAAGGTAAAGATGCAGACTTTACTATCTGGAGTGGAGACCCTTTTTCAATATACACTAAACTTGAAAAGACCATCATAAATGGACTACTATACTAAAAAGAAGAGGAAAAATCCTCTTCTTTTTTGCTTGTTTACATGTTGTTTTTAAACTCTTTTATGGCCTCTTCTACCCTATTATCATGGCCTAGCTCTGCTAATACTTCCCCTATTATTCTAATAGCTTCAACTAATTGATCAGCTTCAGTGTTGCCCATATGACCTATTCTAAAAGCTATTCCTGCAAAACTTCCTAAACCACCAGCAAGAACTAATCCTCTTTCATAGCACATGCTTCTAAACTTAGCATCATCAACACCCTCAGGGTACTTAATACAAGACATAGTCACAGCTGCTATATCTTCTTTAGCAACAGCCTTCATTCCATAAATCTCTAATGATCTTCTAACTGCTTTACCATAATTTTCATGGCGTAAATATCTAGCTGATAAACCTTCCTCAAATATAATTTCTAGTGCCTTTTCATAAGCCCAAATCATATTAACAGATGGAGTTGCATAATATTTAGTAGGATCATGCATAATAGGTAGCCACCTTTTTATATCAGCATAATAAGCAGGAATCTTCTCCATATCATTTCTTGCTTCTAGTGCATCTTTTGAGAATGCAATAATGGCCAAACCAGGTGGCACACCTAATGCTTTTTGACTTCCAGTTAAAACGACATCAATATTTCCAGGATACTCATGGCTCATGTCTTCTTTAGCTCCTGCAGTCGCACATACACCATCAAGTATAACCAAAGAACCTTTTTCCTTAATAATTGGCACAAGCTTCTCTAAATCGGCCTGTACTCCAGTTGAAGTGTCCACATGAGTGATTGTGACAGCTTTATATTGACTTGCTTCTAAAGCACCTTTTACTTCGTCATAGCCTACATGCTCACCCCAATTTGCGGAGACTACATCATACTCTATTCCAAAGCTATCTGCTAGTTGTGTAAATCTGTCTCCAAAATAGCCATGGCTTAAAATTAATATTTTCTCTCCTGGTTTAACTGTGTTAACCAAAGCCATTTCCATAGCAAGTGTCCCAGAACCTGCAATGATTAAAACCTCTCCATCACATGAGAAAAGCTTTGAGGTCATTTCTAGAGAATTTTTGAATGATTTAACCATTCTAGGATCTACATGACTTACTGTATCTTGTGACAAAGCTTCTAGGATTTCTTTCTTTACTGGGGTTGGCCCAGGTATTAATAATAACTCTTTACTCATATATCTCTCTCCTATCTAAATTAAGTTAGCTCTACTCATAATTTCTTTAATATCAGCTTTAACATCATCACTAGCGTTTAGCATTGGTCTTCTAACTTCTCCACCTATAAATCCTAGATGGTCTAAAGCTGCCTTTAATCCAGCTATACCATACTGAGATGTTACAGCTTTATTAGGCTCTAGTAATAAAAATTGGAGTTCCTTTGCCTTACCAAGGTTACCCTGATTGAACTCATTATATAACAGGATACTCTCTTCAGGCATAATATTAGCAACCGCTAAGGTTCCTCCTACTGCTCCAACTGCTAAAGCTGTGTATAAAAATGATCCAGAACCTGCAAAAACAGAAAAATCATCGCTTGTATTAGCACAGATTTCTGAAATTTGTACAATGTTGCCAGAGCTATCTTTTATACCTACAATATTTTCATGCTTAGCAAGCTTAATGACTAAACTGCTGCTCATGTTTAATCCTGCGTTTCTTGGCATATTGTATAGCATTACTGGTATAGAAATTGCATCAGCTACATCTGTGAAATAGTTATAGAGTGCTGTATCGTTCATTGCACCCTTATAATAGTGTGGTGTTAATATTAGTGCTGCATCACAGCCAATTTCAGCAGCCTTTTGACTAAGCTCTATTGTCTCTTTTGTTGTCTCACAGCCTGTTCCTGCAATTACTTTTTTGTCTTGAGGTAGGTTCTCTCTTACAAACTTCATTAGCTCTATTTTTTCATCAAAAGTTAAGTAAGCAAATTCACCATTTGATCCTAAGACAACTACACCTGTTAAAGATGACTCTCCCCATTTAGTTAGATTCACCTTTAATGCGGCATAATCGATTTCATCATTTTTAAATGGGGTTGGAATTGGCGCGAATATACCTTTAATCATTTAATCCACTCCTTGAATTTATTTCTTTCATATATTCTATTAATAGTTTGATTCTCCTCTTTATTAATCTAAATTAATTTATGTCTAAAAATTTCCGTATATCTAAGCTTATTATTAATAAACTCACTCTTCATCAAAGAAATCTTCTTTATGTCATATCTAATTTCTTCAAAACATTCCCATTGACTAATAAGAATTTTTTGCTTTGTGTCTCTTGCAATTGTTATATGAGGAGAAAACTTTCTAGACTCATAATTAATGTCTGCAAACTCATCACGTATTTTATTAGCAATTTTATTTAGTTCTTGATTACTTTGTATATCAAACCAAATAATATCCCCATTTCTTCTATTAAACTTACCCCATCCATGTATTATAATTTTAATCTGCCTTTCATCTTGTAAAATTCCACTAAGTCTAGCTTCTACCTCCTTACTACCTTTAGGTAAATATCCTAAAAAATGAATCGTCATATGAATATTATCCCTATGAACCTTTCTGTATTTTTCACAACCAATTAAAAGATTCTTTGTTGCCAACTTATCTAGTACTTCTTTTATTTTATATGAAAAATCTATTGCAATAAAAGCTCTCATTACAATCCTACTTTCCTGCCCATGTATCTGATAGTGTAGCATCGACTACTATGGGTATTGATTTGATATATTTCTTTCCTGCTCTTATCATTTCCTTAACAACAATTTCTCTCACTTCTTTTGCAGACGTTTCATTACACTCTATAATAATCTCGTCATGAACGCTATTCACTAGTTTAGTACTTGAGTTATTAAATCTATTAAACAAATAGATCAATGCCAACTTTAAAATATCAGCTCCTGTTCCTTGAACTGGTGTATTAAATAATTCAGAGTAAAACCTCTTTTCATCTTGATAAAATCTTTTTCTACCACTTAATGTTTCAATAAATGGAATATCATCTGAATTATTCTTAACTTTTTCATGCCATGCTTTGATGCCTTTATAGTTTTTAAAGAACTCATGATAGATATCTTCTGCTTCTGGCATTGACATATCAACGTTAAAACTATTACTAGCATATCTTACTAACCCTCTTGTCCCCATTCCATAAACCAAACCAAAGTTTACTGCCTTTGCTTTTTGTCTATCATCTTTTGTTAAATCATTCATGTCTTTTTTTGTAACAACAGAAGCTGTAATGTTGTGAATATCTTTATTTTGATTGAAAGCTTTAATCAAAGTCTCATCCTTACTTATTTCAGCAATTATTCGCAACTCAATTTGACTATAATCTGCAATAATTAGCTTTCTGCCCTCTGGTGCTTTAAAAATTCTCCTAATTTCTCCTCTAGGAACATTTTGTAAATTTGGATCATAGCAGCTCATCCTACCACTAGCCGCTCCAAATTGATTATAACTTGAGTGAACCCTTTTTGTTTTAGGATGTATGTTTTTATTAAGAGACTCTAAAGTGCTTGAGTATATTTTATTAAGGCTTTTATAATCAATGAATACTTTAATCTCTGAATGCTTATCGATATACTTTTTAAGTGACTTTTCACTTGTACTTTCAGGATAAATTCCTTTGCTAGCCAACGCCTTTGCAACTTGCTGGTGAGAGTTGATATTTATTTTGCCAAAATACTTAATTAGATCTTTTTGCAACTCTTTAAGTAACTGCTCAAACTTTACCTTTTCAGTTTCTAAAGAAGCTATATCTACAGCCATTCCGTTATATTCCATCTCCGCAGTAGCTTTAGTGCATTCAAACTCTATCTTAGCAACCTCAGTTAATTTATACTTTTGTATTTTCTTAATTTGTTTTTCTCTCAAAGTAATAAGTACAGCAGCATCTTTGGCAGCATAGTCTAACTGCATATTATCAAGATTTTTACTTTTCCACATACTTGCCTGAAGACTCTTATCAAGAAAGAGCCCTAGCTCATCTTTTATAACTTCTTGAAGTGAGTTTCTTTTTTGCAACCCGTTATAAATTAACTTGTTTGCTAACATGGTGTCATATATAGTACCAAAATCAAGTTGATATTGATATTTAAGGAATTTTTGCTCAAAAATAGCGTTATGCATAATTTTAACTGGCTTGTTAGATATAAAAACGTCTTTTAATGCAACCAAATCGTTCACCTTGTACATGTCAATAATATATACAAAGTTGTTGCTACTAGCTATTTGCAGCAGTCTTACCTTATCTAGGTGAGGATCTAGTCCAGTTGTTTCAATGTCTACACCAATAACTTTACATGAACTTATTTCCTCAGCAATTTTATATAAGCTTTTTTCATCTTCAACTAGTACCCACTCCGGGGTCTTTAAAAGAGGAAGGTCAGATAAGGTTTGAGAAATTTCTACAAAGCTTAACTGACCATCTTCATTCATTTTAATTGAGTGCTTCTTATAACTCATAAGGCTCATCTCATTTCTGCGTTTCTTTAATCGCCTCTATTACATAATTCTTCAAATCCATATCTTCAAAACTTGCTATTGAAGGATCCATAAAATCAAGTTTTACTTTAAAGAAATTCAAAATTAACTTATTATCAATAATCAGTTTTGTTTGTGAATGTAAAGGCAAAAAGATTAATTCTACTTCCTCATCGAGACTCAAATCCTTAGTTAGTTCAGAAACATTTAATTTTTTGATTGGATCAATCATTAAATGCATGTATTCTAAATCATCCATCATCCACATATTGTTGTTCCAAAACTTTCTCTCTTGTTCGTTTCCACTAAGCATTTCTCTGTTTGAAATAGCACTTAAAACTTTTCTTACAGAAGCAACATCAAAATCTTCATCATAAATTAATTTCATATCTTCATGATTAGCTATTGACATTATGTATGTCTCGCC
>PWPR01000175.1 GCA_003557085.1 Clostridia bacterium
AAAATATTTGAAGAGCTGTTTGATGTCAAATATAAATACTCTCTTAGTAAGTTTTCTCTTTCTGAAAAAGAAGATTTCTATCTAAAAGTAGACCCTCTCCATCAAGATCTTAATTATAGTAAAATAATGTACTTAGTACCTAGGAGCATACTCAATAAGAAAGTTCTCAGAGATACCATAAACAAGCTAGAAGCGGATATTAACAATAATATTAATAATATGATTTACAATTACAAATATAAGTTGAGAGAAAGCCTGCGCAACTTAAAGTATAGTGTTGAAAGTGACTTGGTAAATCTAAAGGATGAAATCGAATGCCTGCTAGAAAATGTTAAAGAAAAAAAGAACCTAATTTCTCAAGATCTAGAAAATGAACTCATACAGACAGAAGAAATTATTAATGAACTGGATAAGATTAAACTTAGTCTGAACTAAATATCTGTAAGCAATAAAAAAAGAAGAGTTAATCAAAACTCTTCTAGTTTTCAATTGCAACCTGCTTAATAAGGCTATAAAAATTTGTTCTATTGGCCTCTAAGAAAATCAGATTTGCTTCTATTACTCCAAGCATTTCTACTCTAGTTTCTGCTTGGTATAAAAGTTTGGGGTTGAAGTTTTTATCAAAAGCTACCAGCTTGTTATCTGCACTTAAAATATGTCTATCTTGATATTTTAAGATTTGATCAAATCTCTTTGCTGCTGTTAAAACATTGACTTCTGTTTTAATATCATGATTCATTTCTAAGTCGTCAAGCTCATCAATTACTTCATAATTAATGTAATAAGATTCCTCAGAATTATCTCTTCTTGAGCCTCTAACTAATAAATAGTTATCCCCTAGAAAATAAGCATGTGCTTTTACCAAATCTACCTCTCTCATATTAAATAACATTAATCTTTGTTCTTTTTTCAAGTCATATACTTGAAAACTTCTAGTTTCATGATCAAGAAATGCTACTTTATTATCCATAACCCAAGACAATACTTCTCCACTTACTTCTTTAGATAAATCGTGAAAACTTTCTTTTGATATATTGTAGATAAATATTTTCTTTCCTATACTCATTGCTAACTTGCTTCCATCTTCATTTGAGATGATTTCTGTACTTGTATTCTCTGTTTTATCTATGGTTAATACTTCTTCCTTAGACACCTCACCAAAGAAATCTAATATTTTAAGCTTAAAATTAATCTCCTCTTCATCTGTTGATTCAATATCTACTGACTCCAAAATAAATATGTTTTGCATGCTAGTAGCAACTTTCTTAACATTTTCGTGGGTAATTTGTAGATTGTCTTCATTGAATCTATACATAACCATCTCATTACCATCTAATACAATAAGCCCTTCGCTATCTTGTAACCAAACTAGTTTAATTTCTTCATAATCCCTCTGAGCTGTGCTATTAAGTCTTATTTCTAAGACTATTTTATCTTCAGTAAGCGAGTAGATAAGGAGTGCTTGTTCATGAAAATATGCTAAGAAATTACCATTAGGCGAGAGTACTGGAGCAGCTCCATAGTTATAGATAGCACTTTCAACAGCCTCATCAAACAGTGCTGTTAATCTCATATCTCCTGAAACTTCAATCTCTTCCTTTGCTTGATAGCTATCAAGGCCAGCCCAGCCTACAAACATATATCCTTTGTTAGGTATTGCTATAATAGTAGTATTCTCTCCATGACTAAATGTTCCGCCTCCTTGGACAGATCCTTTTTCTTGGTCTTCAGAAATTAACTCTACTAAATATCCTTTTTCTTCAAATAATGCTGTCAAATTTCGTCTTGTGTTTATCTCAAAAACATAGGTATCATCAATAGATACTATTTCACCATTTTCTTCCCAAGCTACAAACTCATAGCCTTCTTCTGCTTTTGCTCTTAAAATGACTTCACTTCCCCTAACATATTGGCCAGCACCTGAAATTTCACCGGCATTAGTGTTAAATGTTATGTTCACTTCTAAGACTTTACTACAAGCAGATAATAGCAATACTAACAAGATAGCTATTAGTGCTGTGACTATCTTTTTTTCCAGCAGTTGACTTTGCATCTTATACACTTCCTATATGAAAAGATTCTTACACCTTACAAGCTCAACCAATACTTTCTTTTAATTCCATCTCTTGGTTGCTCAAATCGAGACCACTGGAAACCTTGCTCAAGCAAATACTCATGAACTTCATTATCGTTATCATTATTTCCTGGGCATAAAACAATCTTTCCACCTGGCTTTACAACCCTTCTTAGTTCAGCTATTTCTTCTTCTACACTTCCACCAACAACGTGACCAGCTACAATGACATCTGCAAAGTCATCTTCAAAAGGTATTTCTTCAATTAGGCCATCTACTACATATACATTTTCTAAGTTCATTTTCTTTGCTTTTTCTTTTAGATAGTCTCTTAAGTTAGCTATCGGCTCAACTGCATACACAGCTTTTGCATCCTCTTTTGCAGCAACCAATGCCAACCTACCTGTTCCTGAACCTACATCAACAACCTTCTTATTTCTAAAATCAACTACTTCTGTAAGCTCTTTACTGTCCCAATTTAAAAACGGCTGGGCATCATATGTTTTTGGATCTAAGACATACACTATCCAATCGAGTATAGATTCTAGTATATCAAGCTCTGCCTCTCTAATCTTATCTTTACACTCTAAGTCTGATGACTCAACTAGTTTTACTGCTTGAGTAAAGTAATCTGACATTTCTGGACATTTATTAACTAAGTACCAAAATACAACTGGGTTATCTCTTAAAGCAATCCCTAAGTTCTTTTTTGAAATATCCATTTTACCAAGCCACATTAATTGAACTCTTTCAAGTAACAGAAGCGCATTAAATGAAACGTCTTCCATGCTCATCCAATTTAACAAAATTATCTTCCTTTCGCTCCATTTTCTTTTTCTCAATTATATATTTTAGGCCATCTAAAGTCTAGCTGAGACATATCTTGAATGCCTTGTTTTAGTTGCTAAATCAAGTCTTTATAACATATAATTAGTATAATAAAGATTTATAGGCTGCATTTAATAGCCTAAATACATTATGGAAGGAGATTTTTATGAGCCATATCCATTTTCCTGACGGAATTATACCTTTATATATTTGGATTCCTGCTTATTTAGTCACTTTTGGCATCATATTTCTAATTACAAAAACTATTGAAAAAGAAAAAATTAAAAAACTATTGCCTTTGACAGGCATAGCAGCAGCTTTGATGCTAATTGGTATGTCTGTTCCTTTAGTTATTATTCCAGTACATCTCAGCTTAGCTGTTCTCACAGGGATCCTCATAGGACCAAAGCTTGGTTTTGTTGTTGTTTTTGTTGTAGGTTTAATTCTAGCTAGTTTTGGTCATGGAGGCATTACCATTGTTGGCATCAATACATTAGTTATTGGTTCAGAAGTATTTGTGGGTAGCATGCTTTTTAGATTGTTAGGTAAAAAGAAGAAGCTGCTTGGAGTGGTATTTTCAACAGTAATAGCCTTAGTAATTTCTTTAGCACTAATGGTATCTGTAGTAGGTTATACAGCTGGCTTTGAAAACGCTCTACCTCATACGCACCTTGAGCATAGTCATGAACATGAAGAACACATAGACCATCATGAAGATCATCATGAGCATAGTGGAGAACTTGAAGAAAGCATCAGCAATATTAATTATTTATTTTTTTCTGGATGGGTAGCACTTATACTAATTTTTGTTTTTGGTATTGCTTTAGAAACTATTGTTACATCTTTAATAGTTATGTTCTTTTACAAAGTAAGGCCATCATTAATTGATAGTGCTCATAACTTTGCAAATAATTAGGTGTCTTAAATGAACATTTCAGATATTGATTATGTTGCCATATATGGCAATAGTAAATTCCATAATATAACCTCTAGTGCAAAGGTTATTTTTACATGTCTAGTATTAACTAGCATAATTATTAGCCAAAGCCTAATTGTGCAAATAGCTCTATTAGGATTGTTATTAAGTTTGTATAAGGTAGCAAACTTGTCTTTAAGAATAGCACGACTTGCTATTTATCCTGCTATTTTTGCAATTATTTTTGCTGTACTGGTGAGTCGCCAAGGCTTAGACTATAGTCTATACATTATGCTAAAAGCAGTTAATGCAGCTTTGACCATGATCTTGCTTATAACTACAACTCCTTATGTAGAAGTGTTTGCAGTAATGAGTAAGGTCTTACCTGACCTATTGGTAGATGTTTTTTTTATGACGTATAGATCTTTTTTTATTTTACTTGATAGAATTAATAGCTTACTTAAGGCAGTTAAAGTCAAAGGAGGCTATCATCCTCTAAGAGTATTCCTAAATATCCGTACGATTGCTGCAGTTTTAGGAACTCTGATTCTGCATGCTTTAGATATGAGTGAGAGGATGTATAAGATTCTAGAGTTGAGAGGCTATAGTGGAAAAATCCCTATAGAGGCAAATATGAAAATTCACAAAAAAGATGACTATTTTCTCCTTTCTTTAGGTTTAATAGTTTTAGTTGGGGTGGTGTTGCAATGGAACATATTATAAAGGTAGACTGCTTAAAACATATTTATCCAGATAAAACAGAAGTTAGAGCTTGTGGGCTTGCTTTTACTGTCAACAAAGGCGAAAGAGTCATTATCTTAGGACCAAATGGAGCAGGAAAAACTACTTTGCTTAATCACATTATAGGTCTACTCAAGCCAGTTGATGGTCAAGTAGAGGTTTTAGGTATGTCTCCGTATGAAAATTTCAACAAACTAAGAAAGCACATGGGTGTTGTTTTCCAAAATGTAGATGAGCAAATTATTGGACCAAAAGTATACGACGATATTGCCTTTACAGCCAGAAGTGAAGGACTTAAAAAAGATGTTGTAGATAAACTAGCATTAGATATTGCAAGGAAGCTCTGCATAGAACACTTACTTGATAAAATACCTCATTACTTAAGCGGCGGTCAAAAGAAGAAAGTTGCTCTTGCTGGGGCCCTAATCATGAAGCCAGACTTTCTAATTCTAGATGAACCATTCGACTCACTTGACGCTAAGTCAAAAAAAGAAATAATTCAAATTCTTAACACAGTTAATCAAGATTATAATACTACACTCATCATTACCACTCATGATGTCAATGTTGTTCCTAGTATTGCAGACACAATTTATGTAATAAACAGCGGAGAGATTGTTATTAAAGGAGATGCTGCCCATGTATTTTCGCAACTTGAAGTATTGAAAGATGCTAGTATAGATAAACCTATTCTTTCTGAGTTGTTTTTCCAGTTACAACAATCTGGCATTGAAGTAGATATTCCTTTTTCTATAGAAGAAGCAAAAGATAAAATTATTGATATGATAAATGAAGGCCAAAGAGTATGAAGCTCTTAATATTTACATTAGAAGTATAACGCTAAAATGAAGGGAGTCAAAATGTACAAAAGCATTTTTTACTATGGAGCAGTGAAAATAGCTCCTACTTCAAACTATCTGTCTAGCAATTTAATAATTAAAGTTAGTTCAGCTAAAAAAGCTTTTAAGCACAAATTTATATTACAAAAAAGTGTTGTTATTAACTCTTTAGATGCTAAAGATCTTAAAGAGTACAGGCTTTTAGCTGGGAACAACAATCCTTTTATGGAAGATGCTAAAACAGTTGAGTTAGTATTTAGTGAACAAGTTCAAGATTTTGAGTTAAATATTTCCTATTGTTTAAGGTTTAAAATTAATGGAAAATGGGAAACAAATAGAATTACTCCAAACTGGACAGAACTAGGCCTATACTCTCCTTGGTATCCGTATTTTGATAAAGCACTGGTAACTTATAGGTTAACTATTGATATTATTGATAACTATGAGCTAATAAGCATTGGTGCACTATCAAAAAATAAAAAGTATAAGCTTAAACATGACATGCCTACAATTAGCATCTTATTACTTATAGCCAAAAAATTCTTAACCATAGAAGATGAGCCTTCTTATATAAAAGTTCGTTATCCACATCATATAAAGAAAGACTTCGCAAAATTTATAAGCATTGAGTCTAAAAACCTCTACCAAAGCCTAAAAGAATTACTTGGCAAGCCAACTCGTTCAGACTCTATAGACTTTGTTGTTGCAGATAGGGATAAAGCTGGTGGTTATGTCAGAGATGGATTAATTGTAATACAAAACATTAAAGATTATGAAGCGAAGAAAGAAAGGTACATATACTGGTTAGCCCATGAGCTAGCACATTTGTGGTGGTATAAAGCTGACACAAACTCTTGGGAAGATTGGTTAAATGAAAGTTATGCTGAGTACTATAGCTTCATGGTACTAGAAGAAGTTCTAGGAGAGGACTATCTTAGTAAAAAAATTGAAGAGAAAAGAGAAATATCTGCAGATTTACCACCAATAAGAGACATCTTGCGCACTGATGACAAAGCCTATAATGTTTTATATCATAAAGGATTCTTACTGCTTTACGATCTAGCCAACATGGTTGGTCAAGATAAATTTCAAGCTTTTAGTAAAACTTTTTCTCAATTGACTGAATATGATACTGAGATCTGGTTGAACTCGTTACGAAACAGTTTTAATGATTGCGTTTATAATTTTGCAATGAGAAAACTTGAGGAATAGTATTAGATTATCCATTAATAAAACCCCCACTTCACAACTGAGGGGGTTTCTTAATGCTATTAATTAAACGGTATAAATAATGATATTGCTTTGACCTTAGTATTATCATCCATCTCTTCCATACTTTCAAAATAGCCTGGCGGGTCATATTCCAGCCTTAAAATATAATGGGTCTCTATAACACTTCCACCTTCTCCTGTTTCCGTATAATAAAACAAGTCAAAGGCGTCTCCATCTCTATGTACATCGTATGCATTTTCAAATACTGTACTTAAATCATTAATAACATCTTTAGCATAATTTCCAATTAAAATGTTGAACTCATAGGAAAACTCATTCGAGGTTATCTTAATCTCATCAGCTTGGATATTAGGTGGAACTTCTTGCTCCTCATGACTGAAATAAAAGGTAATCCCTTCATATTCCAAAACTGTATAATATCCGTATCCTCCAATTTCTTCTGTTGTTTTCTCATATTCTCTATCTATTGTTTGAGTAATTTCTTCAATAGTCTTTCTAACAGATAAATAGATCTTATTCTCATAATCTACAATATCTAACTCTTCATCTAGTGGCTCTTCCACTTCTTCCTCTTCTTCTTGTAGTGGATCTTCTATTACTTCATCAATCGGTGTCTGTTCATCACCATTTTCAACTTGAGAAACTTCTTCAGGCGTACATCCTAAAATCATAGCAGTTAAAAGCAGTATCATTGTTACTACAGCTATCTTTTTCATATCCACTTCTCCTAACTCATATTTACTAACAAATATAACTTACTAAAATTAACTAAGTATTAACAATTTCATATCTTCCCAAACGCTAAATACCTATACTAACTTTTAATACTTCTATGGTTCTACTATATTATACTACATTAATAAGACAAATCATTAGGTAAATTTGTTCCTAAATAACTAAATTTTCTTTCTTGAGTAGGGTTAAGCGATATATTTTCGCACTTCCATTAAATTTTGACCTACTGATTAGCAGTAACTTACTGTCAACCCTTATACCACCTTGGTACAATTCTTGTAAAATAATCATGGTCATTTAACATTTGATAAATTCCTTTCATACCTTCATCAAATCTTGCTGGGTGGAATTTCTTTAGCCACACTATTGATGAGAAAACACTCATTGCAGCATATATCGAGTATATAAGCCAAAAGTCTTCATTTGGTTTATGTGGAAAAAAATATCCATCAATTTGTCCTTTGCAATATGATCTATTAACTACTACGCTAATGTTTCCTGCTTTAATTAGGTCGTGATAAGGATCTCCCCAGTCAAACAAATCAAAATCTATAATCCCAACTAATTCTTTGTTTCTTATAATAAGATTTCCTAAATGATAATCATCATGCTGAAGCACATTTGGTCTGTTCTTAATAACATCTATATTATCATCAATGAACTTGTTCATTTTATAATCATTTTCAATTCTATAATCAAGCTCTTGATACTGTTTATAATATCTATTATGCTTTAGAATCTTTCTATCACCCCATTGGCTTACTGTATCTGGCGCTTCTATTTGGTGAATTTTCATAAGTTCTATTCCTGCACTTAAGCCAAGTCTGTAAGCCTCTTCATTATTTAAGGATTTTAGAACTGCTTCTCCATCTGCCCCTTCAATATAGTCAATAAACATAACTCCATAATCATCAACTTCTAGTAAGCCTAAAGTCTCTGGCACTTTTACACCTAGTTTTTTTAGCTCATTCATGTATTGATACATCTCTTTTTTTCTGTTAAAAACCTCTCTTTCAAATATCTCTAAGCTGAGCTTTCTATCTGATGTATCAATTATATATTTCTTATTATTTGACCAACCCTTATTCAACTGTTTTATACTTGTAGCATCAATACTTAATACATCCAGTGTTTTTTCAATAATTTTTCTGCTCAACTTTTTCTCCTCTTATATATTGTATTTAGGTTATGTTTATATAGGAAACCTATAATCCCATATAATGTGGATAATTGTACGCTGAAGTGTTCAATTAAGTTATTAGACAAAGGCCTTTCGAGAACCTCCTTGCAGCAAATACTTCATTAACAACCATCTATGTTGTATCTTAGCAATCGAATTATTAGTATTATATATTTATTACTAAGTTAATGCTACCTGTATTTTCATAATCTATTTAACAAGATGCAAATTCAATCTGAATCATATTGACTTTGATTTTGTTTGTGCATATACTTTCAGGTAAATAAACTAAGGAGATAACTGATGAGTCTTTATAATACATCTGCTTTATACAATCAAAATATGTCTAATGATAAGCAAAATGATCTTAAATCCTTTTACAATGAAATCTTTAAGTCCTTCCAAATAACTACTATCCATGACTGTACAATTGGTGCAGGAGGAACAACCTTACCATTAGCAAAACTTGGATATACTGTCACTGGCTCTGACCTAAGTAAAAATCTTGTAGAAAAAGCAAGTGAAAACTTTATAGACGCTGGCTACGAGTCAGAAATTTTTGTTGCTGATCTACGTGATGTTGAGAATTTTTTACCAGCTACCTGTGATTGTGTGATCTCAACTGGAAACTCACTAGCACATGTTAATAATGATGATCTTGCAAAGTTCTTTGAAAGCGTCTCAAAAAGCATCCCCTCAGGGTCATTGCTCTATTTTGATACGCGAAACTGGGACAAACTACTTAAAAATAGACCTATTTTTAAAGCTAGAGATCCTTTGGTAATGGATGAGGTAGAACACAAAAGCCTTTATCAAATTTTTGACTGGCATGATGATAAATCTGTTGACTTTGTTTTTGTCACATCAGTTGATAAAAACGGGAAGCATGAAAAGACTTCTTACACTTATGCACCGCGCTATTATCCGTTTGAACTAAACTGGCTTACCCAAAAATTAAATGCTTCTGGCTTTAATGTTATAAAACTTTATGACCTTGATAGACTTTGGTTTGGTAAGGAAAACTCCGAAAAAACTGGGAACTTTGAGTCTGATTTTTACTCTATAGATTGGTACGGAGTTTTAGCCCAAAAAAATTAAAGTGAATTCTTACCATATTCTAACCCTAATTTGTATTATATATGTAACAATAGTAATAGTAACTTATTAAAATAAAAGGAGGACTATTATGTTACTTGTTAATACGCTTGAAGTATCTGGAAAGAAAATCACTAAAACTATTGGACTTGTGAGAGGAAACACAATCCAAGCAAAGCATATTGGGAGAGATATTGGAGCAGGGCTTAAAACTCTAGTTGGTGGAGAAATTACTGGTTATACTGAAATGCTAACTGAAGCAAGAGAAATTGCTATTAATAGAATGATAGAAGATGCTAGAAGGCATGGAGCAAATGCTATTGTTAATGTAAGATTCTCTACTTCTCAAGTAATGCAAGGTGCTGCAGAGATTTTAGCTTATGGGACTGCAGTAATCATAGAATAGATGCCTAAAATTTCATAGAAAGTATTTTAAAGGATTGAGCAATGTAGCTCTATCCTTTTTTCAAGTAAGTTAAGACTTCAAATGAGCTTTATTACATCAATGCCTTGACTTCAAATAGCTAGCTTAAACCCTTAACTAGCAAGCATAAGCAAAAGCACCCCAAAGAGGTGCTTTTATATTTACTAACAATTCAAGTCCATGATGCTATTATATGTCTAAGTTAATTAGTTGCTTCCCTTTTATTGTCTAAAATATTTTTCAGAACTATTCTTGCTACTCCATAGACAGGAATAGCAAAAAAAGCACCTACAAATCCAAACATGGAAATCCCAAAAATTACTGCTGTAATAACTATCATGGGATGAATATGAAGCCTTGTACCCATAACATTTGGTTTTGCAAGATTTCCATCAATTAACTGAGATACTGCTATAACAATGAACAATTTGATAACCATTTGAAGCCCATAAGTCAGTGCAATTAACAAAGCAGGTATAGCAGCAAGTATTGGCCCTACTAAAGGTATTACTGATAGAACCATTGCAATTATTGCTAATGATAATGCACTCGGCAACCCAATTATTAAATAACCTATATAAGTTACTACACCATATATAAAAGCAACTATTAGCTGACTTGTAAAGTATATTGACAGAACTTCATCAATTTGTGATAACACACCAGCCACTCTCTCTTTTCTTTTTTCAGGCACCCAATTAAGAGCAGTCTCATAAAAATAAGTGTCATCTTTAAGAAGGAAAAATAGAATTATTGGGATTAAAATTATAATAGTAACAAAATCTGCTATATTACTATACCACCCAGATGTAAATTCTCCTATACGAAAAAAACCCGACTCTAAAGCTCCTATTAGTCTGTCAACTATATCATCTAATGAGTAACTTCCAAGCCAACTATCTGAGCTGACAAGATTTTCAGCTCTTTCATGAAGTAACTGTAGCTGCTCTGAAAGATTCTCTACAAAACTAGAGAACTCTTCACTAATCATGCTTCCTCCAAAATAGCTTATAAGGCTTAAGATAGCAACAAAGCCCACTAAAACAATGATCACGCTAACTCTTCTACTAACATTTTTCTTGTCAAATAATCTGACAAAAGGTCTAAATAAGTAGTAAAAAAAACTTGCAAAAATAATAGGAGAGATAATTATGGTTAAGATTCTTAGCAATGGGATATAAATATATTCCATATTTCCAGCTAAGTAAAGAATAATAAGAATAGATATTATAATTATTAAGTTTCTTATCAACTTATCTTGTTTTAGCATAATCGTCTCACCTCTTTTTGTGTACTACCATTATACCGTTTTGTGGAGTATAGTTAAACATCTTACACTTATTTGGGTCTTTTTTTATAAATCATGTCATTGCTAAATAATTTTATAAACGTGGATTGTAAAATTAAACTAGAAAAATAAATAATGCAGTTTCTATAATCAACTTATAATCTAAGAAACTGCACTATTTTAACTTTTATCTATATGTTTTCATCTCTTATTGCATCAACTATATTGTCTTTTTTTAATTTCCTAGAAGAGTATATCATTGTTGAGAATATCAAAGCAAATACTCCAAAAATGCAAATCAATACAGCTTTTAGTGGCATTGTGAAACTAAACGAACCAATGTAACCAAACGCTTTGAATAAAAGATAACTTACACCAACACTTGCAGGTAAACCAAAAAGCAAAGCAACAAAGCCGTAAAAAACACTCTCGTAGGTAAGTATTCTTGTAAACCCTTTTTTGGTAAGCCCTACTGATCTAAGCATTGCAAACTCTCTTCTTCTTAACTCCACATTGGTGCTAATTGTGTTAAATATGTTTGTTATACCTATCAATGTGATCAGTGTAATAAATCCATAAACAAATATTGAGATTAGCAATATCATTTGTCTATCAGTTCTTTCAAAATAAGCTGCATTGTGAATATGCATATTTGTGTTGTGGTGCTCGATGAACTCTTCTCTAATTTTTTCTTCCACTATATCTGGTTCTCTCGAGTTAATATATATATACCTATTTGCGTGCATATTGCTGTTAGCCAAAGTTGTATAGTAGGTAGCTTCATTTGTAACAAATATAGGTTGTACCCCTGGTGTTTGAATGCCACTCGGCGACTTTTTCACTTCTCCTACCACGACTAACTCGACATAGTCTCGATCATCATGATATCCATGCATTTTTATCAAGGAGTCTGTACTAAAGTCTAACATATTAAAAATGTGCATTACATCAGCTCTAATGTTGTGTTCACTAACGTAAATAACCTCATTTTCATTGACATTCGTGTTTAATTGCTTCGTATAATCTTTAAATGCTTTGTCATCTAGTGTAACAATTATTGCATCTAAAATATATTGATCATTCTCTATTTTAAAACTTTCTATGATAGAATCAAAGTTTTGTCTAGTGTAATCACTCATTACATCTTGATTGATAGATATTCTTCCCCTTGCGGTTAATACAGCAACACTATCTTCTACTTCTTCAATATTTTGAATAAAACTGATAACATGGTCCAAATCAACACTATCACTATATATATTGACTGACACATCATAATTGAAACTTCCCATGTAAGAAGAAGATATGTCCATTGTATACATAACAAATGAGTTAAATTATATAAATAAGACTATACTGATAAATAAGGATAAAATCGTTGCAAAGTAACGCTTTCTATTTCTCTTAAGGTTTTTTAGAGCAATATCACCTTCAATGCCAAAAAGAAACTTTGCTATAGGATTAGATCTAGATTTTTTACTTGTTGTAATATCTGTTGTTAATCTTATTGCATCAATTGGTGATATCTTTGCTGCTTTTCTCGCTGGGATTACAGTTGATAAGAAAATTGTTATCACCATGAAAGCTATTGCTGCTAAAACAGCAAAAGGACTTACTACTAAATAGATGTGCTCTGCTCCTGTAAAAATATCTTGTAGAATTGAGTCTGCTACTTTGAGAGTTATGAAAATTCCAAATATACCACTAATTATGCCTATTGGAACACCAATTAAACTTAGAACAAAGCCTTCCCAATACACAGTTCTCTTAATTTGCTTTGCTGTAGCCCCTACACTTCTTAACATCCCAAACTGTTTCTTTCTTTCACTAATTGAAATAGCAAAAGAGTTATAAATTACTATTACTGCTCCTATAACTACAAGCAGCATAATTATTAAAGCTGCTGTTTCAGTAAAATAAACAAAAGCTTGATTAACAGAAGCCCCTTGCCAGTTTAACAACTCTCTATTAAGAAAATAATTATAATTGCCATAAAACCCTTGTGAAGTTGGCAGTTTGACATCTGAGGCTATCTTGTTTGCCTTTTCTATCGTATTCTTAGGGTTATTAAGAAGGACACTGACTTCAACATGACCATCCTGTAAATGTAGTTGCTCGTCAAAGAATGTCACTGCTCCAAAGTCAAGAGAATATCCCACCTGATAAAGATTTCTCTCTGTCAAACCAACAACTTCAAAAGTATATTCTTGAAGTTCTATATCAGAAATGACGGTTTGTTCTGTCTCTTCTATAAATGTTTTATACCCTATTTTTAGACTTAATTCTTGACCAATTTCAATATCTAAAAAATCTACAAGATTCTGTTCTATAATAATTTCTCTACTATTCTGGGGCAATCTTCCTTCAATCAGTTTAATTGGTTGAAGCTCTAAACCTTTATCATCATAAGCAACTACTTTTAGAAAGTCTTCTGCAGTTCTATTAATATTTAGCTCAGAATAACCTAATGTGTTAGAAATAAAAGACTTATCAACCAATGTATGACTATTCAAATATTTCGCGCTTTCAATTGGCACATAATTGTATCTAATGTGATAATTTCCATTGCTATTTATAGCCTGTCTAATAAACATATCTTTAAAGCTAGTGGCCAGCGTTGTCACCCCTGTTAACATTGCTGCAGTTAAAATAATCGCTATAATTGTTACAATTGTTCTTTTCTTGTTCTTTCTTAAGCTACTTAATGTAAAAGCTCTGAGAATGTTCATTTTCTTAGAACCTCATCTTTTACAATTTTTCCATCTTCAATACTAATGACTCTATTAGCTTGCAGTGCTATGCTTTCATCATGTGTGATTATAATTATTGTTTGCTTATATTTACGATTTGACATTTTAAGCAAGTTAATTATCTCTTCAGAATTCTTAGAATCTAAATTACCTGTAGGCTCATCCGCCAATAGCAAAGCTGGATTATTAATTAGTGCTCTCCCAATGGAAACTCTTTGTTGCTGACCCCCTGAAAGCTGATTAGGAAGGTAGTTCATTCTATCAGCAATACCTAAAGTGTTAACTATTTCTTTTAACTTATCTTTTTGAACTTTTTTGCCATCTAAAAGAATCGGCAATGTTATATTTTCTTTAACATTAAGTATAGGAATTAAGTTATAAAATTGATATACAAGTCCCACTTGTCTTCTTCTAAAAACTGCTCTACTTGATTCATTCAAGTTATAAATATTCGTATCATCAATATATACTTTACCTTCGGTTGGAATATCTACCCCACCAATAAGATGTAAAAGTGTAGATTTCCCAGAACCACTAGGACCAATTATTGCAACAAACTCTCCCTTTTTCACACTCAAAGAAACATCCTCTAAGGCTTTAACTTGAGTGTTTCCTTTGCCATAATGTTTTGATAGATTCTCAACTCTTAAAATCTCCATTTTCAACTCTCCTCTAGTCATTATAATAATAGTATATATTTCTATAATGACAATGAAGTGACTGCTAGTGTGACAGTTTTGTCATCATATTTTGGTCTTGTAAAACTTAATCATAAACTTAGTTCCTATTCCAAGTTTGCTTTCTACTTTTACAATACCATTTTGATTTTCTATTATGCTTTTTGATAAAGCTAATCCAATTCCAACACTATCACTAGCAGCATTTTTCCCTCGATAGAATCTATTTAATATATAAGGAATATCCTCCTTAGCAATACCCTTTCCTGTATCTTCTATAATAATCTCTGTGTAAAGAGGATTAGAGCTAAACTCAATGAAAATTTTGCCCTTCATCTCTGTATGTTCAATACAGTTTTTAATCATATTACTAAATGCTTCTAGGGACCATTCAAAATCTCCTAAGTAAAAGGTCTTATTATCACCAGATATGGAAATGTTTATTTCTTTAAGCTCAATAGGTACCAAAAAAGGCTGAATTACTTTTTCCATCAACTCTTTTATATAGACTTTCTCACTTTTCATTTTTACAGTATTTGAATCAAGTTTGGCAAGCTTAAGTAAAGCAGATACAAGCCAGTTTAGCCTAGATATTTGATTTTGCATAATCCTATGAAACTCTTCTAGCTTACTTTTTGGAATATTTCCTTTCCTTAAGACATCGCTAGTTACTTGAAGAGATGTAAGTGGTGTTTTAATCTGGTGAGAAATATCTGAAATTGCTTTTGCTAGCTCATTTCTTTCATAAGTAAGCTCCTCATTATGCTCTTTTAGCATCCCAGTAATCTTGTAAATGTTATTTTTTAATATGCTCAATGATCCTTCTTGATTGTCTCTTAGGTCTAAAGAGTAATTGCCTACGCTTACAGCTTCTAAATAATATATAAGCTCATCAATTCTACTTTTTTGCTTTTTATGCCCATAGATAAGAAAAATAATGTAAGTAATGTGCACTAATAAAATCAAAAGGGTTACATAAAAAATCATATTATTTTGCAAAATATTAAAGTCTTGTCTTTTAGCTAGTGAATCTGGTCCTAATCCAATTTTTGATAGCATTTCTACTCCTTTTGTAGAGTCAAAACTATCAATGTCATTTAGTAAATCTAAAATTTGTGTTTCAGAATTTGATGATTCTTCTATAGCTATAGCTACTATACTTGCTTTTAGCCTGTAGATTGAGTCTTTGTGCAGATTCATAACATGTATACTGGTTAGTATACCTGCAATAATAAATATAATAAGTGCTGCTGTAGAAAAAGCTATAACTTTTCTAATCTCTCTATTCATTCTCTAACTCCAATTTATAGCCTAATCCTCTAACTGTATGAATAAGTTTGGGCTCCTGAGGATTATCCTCAATTTTTTCTCTTAGTCTTTTAATATAAACAGTTAGGGTATTATCTGTTACGTAATTACCTGATTCGTCCCAAATATGGTCAAGAATCTGATTCCTAGATAGTATTTGACCATTATGATTAAGCAGTGTTAACAATAGCTTATACTCAAGTGCTGTTAGATCAATCTCCTCACCGCTCTTTTTTACAGTAGCTTTTGTATTGTCAATTTCAAGATTATGTATTTTTGTAACTTTTTTATAATCTGTAAGCTTATACCTTCTTAAGACACTCTTAATTCTTGAAAGCAATTCTCCTACCCTAAAGGGCTTTGTAATATAATCATCTGCTCCTAAATCAAGACCCATAATTACATTTACTTCATCATCATATGCTGTAAGAAAAATTATTGGGATATTATATCTTTCTCTTAATTGTTTGCAAACTTCAAATCCACTACCATCTGGTAGCTCTAAATCTAAAAGAACTAGAGTGTATTTATCTGACATCAAGCTCTTAGCTTCTCTAACATTTTTTGCAATAGTAACTGCAAAGCCTTCTTGAGACAAAGAATACTCTAAACCTATAGCGATTGATTTATCATCTTCTACTAGTAAAATATTCATGATATTTTTCACCTCTTTCAGTAAATATTATACCTTTTTACTCAATATATCTATATATTTACGAGATATTCATTAAAATCAAAAATCTATCTAAGTTCTTATTGATTATCAATAAACTTTTATTGACTTTCAATATGTTAATAGATACTATTTGCTTAAGCTTAAAGTCAGGAGGCAGAAATATTGAATGGAGCAAATAAAAGAGAAGTTGCAGGCACAATAAAAAGTCTGCTAACAGTTTCTTTTTACTTGGTAATGTTTTTACTGGTAATCTTAACTTTAGCAACTGGTTATATTGTCTTATTTAATAATGAAGTTTTAATGGAGACTGAAGAAACAAATTTAATTGTTCAAAGTATGGGCTTAGAGGTAGAGTTTGAGACTGAAATTGTCAAACCTATAGAGACACTATCATTCCTATTTACAGTAGTATCTTTGGCCCCGCTACTAATTTTAGGAGCATTTGCAATATTTAACTTGAAGAAAATCTTTGATCATCTAGTCAACGATAGTTTCTTCTCAATTGAAAATTCCGAGCTAATTAAGAAAACGGGTATTTTTACGATTTTAATTAGTATTATTCAAACTATTGCGCAAACTTACTTTGCAAGAAGTTTGGTTGATGCTATTAATACTACTAATGTTCAAATTAGAACACAAATTGAGTTTGATATGACTGTTATTTTCTTAGGAGTTATACTTATAGTTTTAGCAGAGTCCTTTAAGCTGGGTGTCCAAGTTAAAGAAGAGAAGTTAATTAGTTGAGAAATTAGGAGTAATTATGAGCATCAAAATTAAAATAGACGAACATTTAATTAAAAATAAAATAAGCTTAACAGAATTATCCGTAGAGATTGGCATTACTATTACAAATCTCTCTATTTTAAAGAATAACAAAGCTAAAGCAATTCGCTTTACAACTCTTGAGTCAATTTGCAAAGCATTAGGCTGTCAACCTGGAGATATCTTAGAGTACATAGATGACTAGTGGAGGGCTTTATGGAAAATTATAGAGAAGTAATTATATTGTTTTTTATTAGTTTATCTTTATTTGTTTTGTCAAAACTACCTCATCTTTACACACAATCTCTTAACTCGCTTTTTAAGCCTCTTGGATTAAGTGAAAATTTTCTTAATGGATTTGCAAGTGCTTTAGTTAGCATAACCTCAATTTTGGCACTTGTACTAGCTCTTGCTGCTTTAGCTTTTATATTACATTGATTATTCAATCATTTATAGTTTTTTAAATCTCACAAAGAAAGCTACCTTAAGTTTAAGGTAGCTTATTTTATCTGGAGTGGGATTTTCTGTACATCCCCAACTAATAAATCTATGTATAAAACTTCCTTTCTTATTAACTCTCCTTTACCTAATAAGACTTTAGTTGCCTCAGAAACCTGTATCGATGCTATTAAGGCAGGTGTGTAAGAGGGGTTTCCCAAACGCTTTTCTTCTCCATGGCTTCTATCTCCTTTATAAAGATAATTTAATGAGTCATCTCCAGGTAGTATCGTGCAAACCTGACCATACCAACCTGCAATAGCGCCATGAATTAATGGTATTTTAAGTTTTTTAACAAATTTTTGAATCATTTTTCTAGTTTTAATATTGTCTAATGCATCAATAACTAGGTCGTGCTCTTTCACAATTTCAAGAGCATTCTCTTCTGTAATAAATTTGGTGATAGCATTTACAGTTACTTCACTATTTACTAAAGCTATTCTATTTTTTGCCTCGCTTGCTTTTTGCTCTCCTAGATTGCTCTCTAGAGATATCAGTTGTCTATTCAAGTTTGTTTGGTCAAAACTATCTCCATCCACAACGGTTATATATCCTATTCCAAGTCTAGCTAATAACTCCACTACATAGCCGCCTAAACCTCCACACCCTATTACACACACCTTTGAGTTTTCCAGTACACGCTGCTCTTCCTCAGATATCATACTTCTGTTCTTTAAGTATCTGTCTTTCATTATCCTCCCCCTACTGGAGGAAAAATTGAAACAACATCTCCATCTTTTAACAAATATTCTAAATTTGCATCCCTTCCGTTTACATAAAGAATTGAAGCTTCATCTTCACTTATCCCATAATGATCTAAAATATCTTTTGTTGTTACTGGGTTTTCAGACTTATATGTTGTTATTTTTCCTCTTCCTTCTCTTAATGTTGCAAAAAACTTAACTGTAATTTCCAAATCATCACCACCTTTTGCAAAGAAAAGGGCTTAATTAAAAGCCCTCATCATTTATATGCCTAGCTCCTTTTTCTTCTCTTCAGTTGGGATACCTTCTTTTGTCCACCCTCTTATTTCATAGTACTCAGGTAGCATCTCAGATAATCTTGTAACATGCCCTTTTGAAGGCCCTTCAGATATTCCTTCCTCTAATAATCTCTTAGGCAGTGTATCTTGAGAAGGGTCAACTCCTGCTTCTAAATTAAACAATCTCTCAAGATTCCATATTCTTTCTCCTGCTAACAAAATGTCTTCTGCTGTCCAGTCTGTTCCTAAGACTTTATTAATTACTTTTGCATATTCATCTGCTCCCATTGCAAAAGATGTAAATAAACATAATCCTGTCGAGTCTATTAGAGCTGTTAAGTCTTGGAAAATCTTAGACCAAGTAGCTTTTCCTTCTATGGCAAGCCTATCGATTTTCTCTGGTTCACCTAAAATTTCAGGCGAAATCAAGTATCCTCTAACATGACACCCGCCTCTATTAGATGTAGCATATTGCAAACCTTGACCTTGTATGCCTCTTGGGTCATAAGCTGGTAACTCTAACTTCTTTACAGACATTGAAAGCTCTGGCACCCCATAACTATCAGCTAGTCTATAAGAACCTTCTGCCAATTTGTCACCAAAACCTTCTCTATTACCCATGCGTTTCGTCCACTCAACTACTGCTTCTGAATTGCCAAATTCTAGCGGAATACCGTTTGCATCTTCTTCTTTTATGTAACCACGTTGGTAGAGTTCCATTGCGGCTGCAAGTGTTGCTCCTGCAGAAATTGTATCTAATCCTAGTTCATTACACCAATAGTTAGCTTTAATTATAGATGGCAGGTCTCCTACTCCACAATCTGCGCTAAAAGCCCAAATTGTCTCATACTCAGGTCCGCCACCTTCAATATCATCTACTTTGGTATACCTTCCACAAGCAATAGGACATCTATAACATGGGTCTTTCTTCACTAAATATTTTTCAGCTAATGTTTCTCCACTGACTTCTTCAGCATCAGCAAATTGTGATAGCTGGAAGTTATTGGTAGGAAAAACACCGGTTTCGTTTATAATATTCACTAATACTGCAGTACCATATGCTGGCAAGCCTTCTCCAGTAACCCCATTTTCTCTAATTCTTTTGAGCATTTCAAAATGTGCTTCTTTTAACCCATCTTCATCGGCAACTTTAACTTTTTGAGTACCTCTGACAGAAATCGCTTTAAGATTTTTTGAACCCATTACAGCACCTACACCAGATCTTCCAGCTGCTCTTGATACATCATTCATTACTGCAGCAATTTTTGAAAGTTTTTCACCAGCTGGTCCTATTGCTAAGACTCTAGATTTTTCTGGTGTCTCTTTTTCAAGAATCTTAGTTGTCTCTGAAACTACTTTACCCCATAAATGTGCTGCATCCCTTATTTCTACTTTATCATCTTCAATCATAATGTAGCACGGCTTATCTGCTTTACCCTCAACAATTATCATATCGTATCCAGCAAACTTAAGCTCAGGTGCCCAATAACCTCCTGAGTTAGAAGATGCAATTGTATCAGATAATGGAGATTTCGTAACAACCATATATCTTGCTGTGGTCACAGTCGGAGTACCTGTCAATGGTCCTGTTACAAATAAGATTTTGTTTTCTTCTGATAATGCATCAACTTGTGGAGAAACTTCATCATAGAAGATTTTTGTACCTAATCCTCTTCCACCAATAAACTTCTTCGCTAATTTTTCATCGAGAGTTTCTGTTTTAACTTCCTTTGTTGATAAGTCTACGCGCAAAATTTTACCTGCATAACCAAACATCATAAACCTCCTTTGTTTAATAACTCGCAAAGCATAAGCTCAAACTGGAATCACAAACTTAACCCTTTCCAAGTCACGGGAGGCATGACAGTTTCCTGCTATACCCAGCGGTTAAGAATCATCACTATTATTAGCTTTAGATATCTTAACTCGGATTACTAAAAAATGATTCCTCACGAACATTATACCACTTTAATGCGTTATCTGAAAAGAGCGCTGTTGTTTTTAACTTCTTAAATTTTCCTCTAGTGACAATAAAATATTGCTCCTCTATTGCATTTTCTTGATAAAAGTCACATAATATTAAAAAACACTTTTTTGAGGTTGATTATGATAAAATTAGAAGAAGTAACTAAGAAGAACTATTTAAATTGCCTTAGTCTTAAGCTATCTAAAGAACAGCAAGGTCTGATTGCTAGCAATGCCTTTTCACTAGCTCAAGCGAAGTTTCACCCAGAATGTAGTCCTTATGCCATCTACAAGGATAGCAAAATGGTTGGGTTTTTGATGCATTGTATTGATGAAGATGATAATAATCACTGGATTTGGAGACTAATGATTGATACTAACCATCAAGGAAAAGGTTACGCTTATCAAGCTATGATGATGATTATTGATAAGATAAAAGAAGACAAAACAAGAGATAGAATTCTAATAAGTTTTGTGCCAGGAAACAAGGCAGCTGAAGCACTTTATAAAAAATTAGGATTTGTCCATACTGGAAGATATATTGATGATGAAAAAATTATGCAATTGAAGTATTAAGGAAGGATTTTATGGACTATATTATTAGAAACAAAAAAAAAATTAAAAAAGAAGATGTTATCTCTCTTTATAAAAATGTTGGTTGGAACAAGTATGTGGAAGATATTGATAAGATGATGAGAGCATTTAACAACTCTTTATTAATCCTTAGCGCATGGAATGAAAATGAACTGCTTGGCTTAGTTCGTGTTGTTGGTGATGGTGAAACCATTCTTTATATACAAGATCTTTTAGTAAAGAAAAATGCTAAGAGGAAAGGAATAGCTACTGCTTTAGTAAATCAAGCAATAGAAGCCTTTCCTAGTGTAAGACAAAAAGTTCTTATAACTGATGACAATCCTGAATCAGTAGGGTTTTATAAAAGAATAGGATTCAAAGATTCAATTGAGTTGAATATTAAAGCTTTCGTAAAGTTTGAAATCTAACCAATGCTAACAAAAGGTTTATCTTAAATCTCAGGTTTTTGGTGTTTTAATCACTTGTTAGACTTGTCATTGTAAAAGCGCTACTTATTATTTTTCTATTTCAAATATGAAAACTAGCCAAGGCTAGTTTTCATAGTGAATATAATTGTATATCCTAAGAGCAACTGCTTATCATCTAACTTCCTCTAACACTTCGTATATAAACGTAGGAACTGTGCCAATCCGCCATAAAGAAAGACCTTCTAGATCATACTCCTTAACAATTTCTATCTTTCTTAAGATACTTTCTCTATTCTCCATAAAAACAATATTTTGATTGCCGTTTTCATAGAACTCTAGATAGCTAACAGCATATTCTGGATGCCATTTTATAGTATAGCCTTTTTCTTCTGCTAAGAAGTATACAGAGTCTAGGTATGGATGAGTGATTAACCATTCTCCTTGTATTGCTTCCTCATGAGGATCTGTTTGCAACTCTAAACCTGCAGTATTATTGACATCTTGATACCGAACAGCTGGCAAACGAACTCCCAAAGACAGTTTATTGCCAACTGTTTGCTCAACTATTATCTTGACGCCTTCTCTTACTTTTTGAATAGGTGCTGTTGCACTTGGGGTATTTCTATCATGATAATCATATGCCATGATTATTAGTTTGTCTGAGTATTGACTAAGTCCTTGATAATTATATCCTTGATAAGCACTATTACCTGGTGGTACAGTTACAATTAACTCAAGTCCTTCTCCAAGAATCTCTCTTAAGTCAGCAACAAATTTTAAATAAGTCTCTCTAATCTCTTCTAATCTACTTTCATTACTTGTCAAACCTAGCCCTTCAATATCTAGATTTACCCCAACATATCCTTCTTTTACTACTTCTTCCTTAATACTCGCTAACAACTTATTTCTTATCGTTTCGTCTGCTAAGCTTGTAGTTAAGCTTCCATCTTCTTCACCAAAAACCATCATATAAGCATTCTTATTATATTCATTAATTGCAAATATAACATCTTGATGGCCTACTGGTTTATAAAACCCGTGTTTACCACTTGAACTTACTAATTGACCATTCAATAACTCGTACCAGCCTAAATGGATATTATCATAGTCTATAATTCTTGGATGGTCGCCAATGTTTGGATAGCTGTCACCAAAGAGCTCCTCCCAACTTGACCTTCCTTGATAACCTAAGGCATAAAACCCATCAACTTTCATATCCATATTCATCTCATACTCTCTTCTTATATTAATAACATAATTAGAATAAGTCACTTCTAAACCGAAGGCCTCACTAAAGTCTCTCAATGGTATCAGCGCCCTACCTTCGATTATCTTAGGTGCTACTAGCATATTATGTGGCTCATTATTAATGTAGGCAGTTGTTTGACCAACAGTCATTTCTACTTTTTCTTGACCTCGCATGCCTACAATCTCTCTAGTCTCAGCGATATAGTCAACACTAACTCCTATGCTTTGGGCTAAAATACGGAAAGGAACCATAGTTCTACCAGAATCTATAACTGGAGATATATCACTAAACTCTATTAACATATCATTATAGAATACTTTTACCTCTTGTAAACAATCACCAGCGTTGATAGAGAGTGTCATAATAAGCACCAATGTTATTGTAAATATTCCTTTTTTCATTATCATTCTCCTAACCCAACTTCATCGACATCAATTTTTATAATATATTTTGCAATTTGCTCATCAAGAATTGTTTCTACTGAATAATAAAAGTCTGAATGAGTACTTATTTCTATTAAGATTGACTCCCTGTCTATACTTACATTTTCCATCATAGCACCAAAAGGATAGCTTTCTCTCAATAGCTCGCTATTTTCTATTGGTTTACTTGTTTCTTTAAAATCAACTCTTTCTATAATCCCTTCATCTTGTATAAAAGAAGCCCAGGCATTTTCCTCAAAGATAACACCAAAAATTCTAATACTTAAAGTGTTTTCATTTTTTTCTGTTATAGTAAATGGGATTCTATGTCCTCCAGTTAGAATTTGTCCTTTTGGAACCACTAGCTTTAGTAATATCTCTTTATGATCAATATTTACGTCTACAAGCTCATGTTTCCATGAAAAAGGTGCTCCAAAAACTGCATCTCTTCTTACATAAAGCTCTTTATACTTCAAGTTCCCACTATTCAAATCATAATTAATAATATATGGGAATTGATAATTACCAGTATCATCTCCACCCTTGGCATAGAAAATTAAACTAGAATTTTCTTGTCTTTGAAACCTGGCATTCTCAATAATCCCAACTATAGTTTCAATATTATCAAGTTTGGGATCATATATTGAGTAAATGAAGTCCCTTGCCCAAGTTACCTCTAGCAAAATCTTATCCTCTAAATAAAACTTATTGCTTAAAGACATATTAGGATATTCCATGCTTACTTTTGCTTCTAAGGTCTCAAAATTGTTTATTTTCAGATTTCTTTTATTATAACTATCATATAGATAGTTTCTATCATTAATATGCCATTTCAGGTAATCCTTTAAGTTGTCATTTCTTAGCTCATTAGGCAAAAGTGTTCTTGTAAGTCTGACGTCATGGTTAGGTTTCTTGTAAGCTGTTTCTTTACTAAGTTGAGGATCTAAAATCATCGCGACTAAAATTAAAATAACTATTATAATTACTAAACCTGTAAGTTGATGTTTTTTCGTCACTATATTCACTCTCTCTTATTAACTATATGCATTTTACATCATTAAATAGAAAATATCCAATGATATCTCATCCGATGCTTAATAGCCTATACTTACTTTAGAAGGCAGCTGCCTAAATAATAAGCTGCCTTCTAATATTACTAATCTTCTATTTGATTATTAACTCCCATGGTCCTAATATTCTCACTCTTGGATTTTTAAAAGTTACTTTCTGCTTGCCAAAAAATGTCTTTTCTACAAATCTATAGCTTTGCTCAACCATCTCTTCATCCATTCTAGAAGAATAGCTCATACCGTCAAGCATGAAGGACTTAACTTGAATGGTATCATCTTTGTAAGGTTTAACGTTCATTATAAGATAGCCTTCATCATCCTTTGTCAGACTTTCTATTGTTGATTTATAACCGCGCAACAGAAAATCTTGATTTAGCTCTAAAGTATCTTCTGTCGGTGTATCCAATCTGACTGTAACTTCATCATAATAGGTTACTACTATCTCAGGTATTATAAGCTTTAAACTTTCACCAGAAAATTTGCTAATATCAAACTCAAATTCACTTAAAGGTGAACTGAAACTTGTCCTATGGCTTATTGGATAGCTATTACCTTGTTCATCCACTAACTCTATTTTTTCATGTGTGTATGAATTTATTCTTCCATTTTCTAATCCAAGATTCAATAAGTTAATATCTAAAATACTGTTTCTATAGTTTGGTATAGCAATTAGTGTAATACCATTTACTGTTGATATAGGCCCTAGCATATTAACGTCTTCGTATAAAGTTGCTTCTTTAAGTGGTATAGTCAGAGATATTTCCTGGGAAATAATCTCATCATTATAATAAAGCTCTAGATTATAAGGCTCTTTTATTCTCTCAAAAGTAAAAGTCCCTTCCCATGAGACATTAGACATGCCCATACTGTAACCTTGTAAACGATACACCTCACCATCATTTTTTAGATACATTTTTTCATCTATTGTTTTTTGAAACCTATCTGATTCCTCTTTTTCTAGCTCAGGATGAACTCCTCTAATAGTAAAAATAGTTTGTTTTCCATTTATGTACACCCCAGCAACTTCAATTTTATATTCTCCTTCTTCCCATACGACTTTCTCGGTTATAACATAATTGTTAAAACTCCCTTCTTCAACTACAATGTTAAAACCTGGAATATAACTTATCGCCCTTTGAAGCCCTGCATAAACACTTGATGGACCAATAATACTTATAGCCATAATCAATATTGCTATAGAAGCTACAATAGCCATACGACGTTTTCTTGTTTTATAAGGAAACAACCCTATTTGATTAAAAGTCCTACTCTTAATTTTTTTCAAGTTGGCTTTTTGAAACTTATTGCCCTTATATTCAACATACTCTTTAAACTCACTTTTATCTATTGCATTAACTAACTTAAAAATCGCTTTGTCTTCCATAATTTATTCACCCTCGAAATATGAGCTCAGCTCATTCTTAATTTTATTGTTTATCCTATATAATCTATTACTGATTGCTGCTTCAGTCACATTATACTCATGTGCCAACTCTTTCACAGACTGATTATAAAAGTATCTTTGATAAAATATCTCTTTGTTGATTTTTGATTCTTTTTCAATAGTTTGCAGCAGCTTTTCCTTTTCTTCTAATCCAATGACTATCTCTTCAATATTATATCCTGAATCTACTTCAGTAAACTCACTCTGCAAAACAATTCTATTTAAAGCTCTGTTCTTGTCGAGAGCTTTATATTTCGCTTTCATACATAACCAAGTCTTAAAGCTTCCTCTTGCAGAATCATAGTTTTTTATATCTCTCCAAGTACTAACAAAAACATCGCTTACTACTTCTTCAATGTCTTCTTTTGATCCCCTGGAGCATACTTGGTTAACTATTGTATAAAGCAAGTTAGAATACTTGTCCATTACTATTTCTAATACTTCAATATCTCTATTGAGCAATCCATTTATTAAATCTTCTTCTCTCAACAAACACACCTCTTTCGTCTACTTAATATTACGTATAGAATGTCATAAATCTCTCGTTATATTTTAAATTTTAACAGAACTTATTACCTTTAGATACACAGAAGGACATATATACTCTAGTTATATTTTAAACATGTACTGATTATTTGTACTTTACCTTTTGATTAACTAACTTTCGTAATAATTGACCAATACGGGAACTTTACTTATAATAAAAGCTGTAGTATAAAAAAGGAGGATTACGATGAGAAATGTAAAAGTATTTGGAGCACATTGGTGACCAACTTGTGAACCAGCAAAAGAGTTTCTTTTGGAAAATGATGTAGATTTTACTTATTTCGATATTGATAAAGATGAAAACGCTTTAAAAGAATTTAATGAGCTTAAAGAGCAACACAGCTTATATGATGCTGTAAAAGCTGCTGGCAAGGTGGGCATACCTACTTTTGTCATTGATGGCAAACCATATATTAATGTTTTAAACCAAAAAGAGGTTATAAAGAAAGCATTAAAAATTTAGTTGCCTTAAGCTTTAAAGAAAGGTGACTTATAGTATGTTTGAGTTAAGAGATATGGTGTTTGAAGACTGTGAAGAATTACTCCCATGTGGCACAGATAATGAGGCTAGACAATTCTTTGATCCAACTATTTTTGTTAATCTAGAATCTTTGCAAAAAAGTGCAAATGAGTTTTTTTTGAAACTGGCTGAAACGACTATTATTCCTCCACAAATTATTGAAATCGAGGATGAAATAGCTGGGATTATCTATTTTTGCTACTTAAAAGACAAAGATGGCTCAAAAGAAACTGAGTTAGGATTTGTTCTCCATAAGGATTACAGAGGGAAAGGTATTATAACTAAAGCTTCACAAATTATGTTAGATGCTGCTTTCAATAAACTTAAGGTAGATACTGTAAATATCAGTTGCTACCCAGAGAATGAAGGTTCTATCGGTGTTGCAAAGAAGTTAAATATGAGCTTTGACCATTATTGGGAGTCTAAAAATGGCGAGAAAGTCTGTTTATATAAAATAACTAAGGATGAGTATTTTAACTAGTTAAAAGGGGCTTCACAGCCCCTTTTTTTGGTTGTAAGCATAAATTTTTCCTAATAAATTAATGATATCTTTTTACTTCAAACCTGTAAAGCTCATATTTTTCGTTACCTAAAAGACCAGCCTTTTGTCTTGCAATGTTTATCTGATGATCAACATCTTTAACACCTTCTAAGTCAGGCAGCAACAACCCTTTTCGTACACCCTTTTTAACAACAACACCATACCTCTTTATATCTAGATCTTCTTTAGTTTCAACTTTTTCTATCTCTCCTAGTACATCTACCTTTATATCAAGGCTCTCAAGTTCTTTTTCTGACACTTTTGGGAAACGTGGATCTCTTGCAGCAGCAGAAATCGCATTTGATATAATCTCTTTTGCTAAGTTGTCCTTAGTTGCTTCAGTAGTTCCAATACACCCTCTTAACTTGCCTTCTTTTTCAATTGTCACAAAGGTTCCTGTTTTATTATCCTCAACTTCTGTAACAAAATCTCGATCAAACTCATCTTTAAGAATATCCCAACTAGGTTTCCTATTATTTCTGATATGTTCTTCTATTGCTTTTCTAGCTAGCTTTACATATGAGCTTTCGTTTGATTTCTTTTTATGATAATTTTTGTTCAATATGTCATCTATTTTTGTTTGACGTTCAGTTTTTGCATAACCTATATTTCTCTCAACAGCATTCAAATAGCCTACTCCAAAAGTTCCTTCATATGAAAACACTTCTATTTCTGTTTCAAATTTATTGCTCATACCGAGTGCAAAAGAATAACTTCCATATCCACATTGCCCTGCATTGTTTATAATCTTGGCAGGAATGTCAAATATTCTTTCTGGCTCATTATTCTCAAAATGTTCCTTTATCTTACTATCAAACTTTTTGCCATCTGGATGATACTCGTATGGACCTGAATCCTTCAAGCAATGTGATAGATCTGCGCTAGCGACAACTGCGTACTTAACATCTAACTCTTCTAAAACTTCTGTCATTAGTTTTCCTGCGTTATACAATTCAAGTGGGCTAATAAAGCCAGGAGTAATATGTACAAGCTTATAATCCTGAAGCTCTTTATCAATATAGTAAATTGGAACCAAAGCTCCATGGTCAAGCTGTAGGTCTAGCCTGTACTGTTTTGACTCAAGCTCTCCAATAAAAATATGTGGCGTCCCTTCTTTAAGCCATTTGTTTTGTAAAGGCTTCTTTAACTCTTTGTATATTTTCTTATTATATGGTTTGCTAAACCCAAATCTTGATAAGCTCCCACTTAGTGTCTCTACATCTATTACGCTTAAAGAATCTGAAAAAGCATTACCATGTGGTGAAACCAAAACTATAACGTCTGGATTCCATTTAGCTATCTCTTTAGTTCCTTTTATAAAGCCTTCTATTGTATCACTTATTTTTTCTTCTTGTCCCTTTCCTACTTCAGGTACTGCAATTGGTGGATGCGGCATAAAAACTGTGCCCATATAATTCATGATAAGTTCTAACCTCCTTAAACATTTCCCAGATAAACAGTTTCTAAATAGTTTTCAGCAATCTTTTTGATATCTTGCATTAGTAAAGGATCTGTTGCTCTCTCTCTAAAACGATATCTTGGAAAGTATCTAGCTATATGCACTGGAACTTTTGTGCTTTTCCTAGATATCCAACTAAACATCTTATCAAGCTCATTTAAATCATCATTAAAGTCTGGGACTATTAACGTAGTTATTTCAACATGTGTTTTATCGATTGCAGTCATAATAGAATCTTTGATAAAACTTAAATCGCCTTGGCAATATTTTCTAAACCTTTCATTATTAAAACATTTTAAGTCAATATTCATAGCATCTATATAGGGCAACAGCTCTTTCCAAGGCTCTTGATTTATAAATCCTGCTGTAACAAGAACTGTTGCTAAGTTATACTTCTTAGCCAACTTGGCAGTATCTAGTATGAACTCATAATTGATTAAAGGTTCGTTATAGGTAAAAGCTATCGATGGATGCTTGTTTTCTACTGCTATTTGTACTACCTCTTTTGGTGATACTGTTCGTGTATAGCTTGGTTTGCCTTGAGATATGTTAAAGTTTTGACACCAGGGACAACGAAGATTACACCCAAAACTTCCTATTGAAAGTATATTAGTTCCACTCATAAATTTTCTTAAGGGCTTTTTTTCAATTGGATCTACAGCTATTGACGTTGCTTGGGAGTAACTCATGCTTCTAAGCTTTCCTTCAATATTTTTTCTAGCTCCACATATACCTGTTGCACCATTCTTAAGCCTACACATGTGTGGGCATAATCTACATTGTACTTCATTTCCCTTATTTTCATAATATTTAGCTTCCATATTCACTTCATCACCCCCATCTACTACTTATATTAACATTAAATCATTAAACTACTATTATTTCTACTATGAATAAAAAAACTTCCAAGAAATTTTTCTTGGAAGTTCTAAGTTTAGAATGAAGTACTGCCTGTCCATTTAACATTAGTAACATGAATCGCTGGTAAGTAAGATGTGAAAGTGCTCCACCAATCTCTTTGCAATTTTCTTTCTTTTGAAATCATATCTACATTGCTCATCATTCTAAGAACACTATCAGTTAATCTCATATTCATAACAGAGTGCTTAATCTCTCCATTTTCGATATAAAATAAACCATCTCTAGTTGCTCCTGTCA